>CAYSJP010000012.1:0-19442 GCA_964431395.1 uncultured Halobacteriales archaeon | reverse complement strand
AGCCGACGGTCCGGAAGTACGTGAACAAACTCGAGGAGGAGGGCGTGATCGTCGGATACTCCGCCGACGTCGACCCGAAGAAGCTCTCCCGGAAGACCATCGCCCTCGTGGGCATCGAGGTCGAATCCGAGCGGTTCGTCGAGGCGACCCGGCGGCTCCGGGAGGTAGACGCCATCGAGGCGCTGTACACCTCCAGCGGCGACCACACCCTGATGGCGGAGGTTCGCGCGGCCGACGGCAACGCCCTCGGCGACGTCATCGCCGAGGAGATCCGCGCCATCGAGGGGGTGACCGAGGCCCACCCCTCGGTGCTCCAGGAACGGCTGAAGTAAGGGCAGACCGGCCGGGGTCATCGCCTGTTTGTTCCGTCCCGGCGCGACGACCGCCCGCCCGTTGTCCCGTATCGACCGCTCCCACCGGAGTTAACCACCCGCGGGCCCGAGTACGCGTATGACAGCCTACGAGCGATCGACGACCGTGGAGGCCCCGCTGGAGGAGGTGTGGGACTTCCACTCGACCACCGACGGTCTGCTGGCGCTCACGCCCGACTGGATGAACATGCGCGTCGAAGCGGTCCGCGGGCCCGGCGGCGACCCCGACCCCGAGGTGCTGGAGGCGGGCGCGGAGATCGACATGGCGGTCCAGCCGCTCGGCGTCGCCCCCCGGCAGACCTGGACCTCCCGGATAACCGAGCGCGAACACGAGGGGGGGTCGGCGTACTTCCGCGACACGATGCGCGACGGACCGTTCGGTCTGTGGCTCCACACCCACCGCTTCGAGGCGGTCGGGGGCGGCACGCGCATCACCGACCACGTCGAGTACGAGTTCGGGCGCCCCCTGGGGCCGCTCTCGCGGCTCGGGTGGCCCGGGTTCGAGGCGATGTTCCTGTACCGCCACCGACGGACGAGGGCGAAACTGGAGTAGCCCACCGGACGAGAGGACGCGACGGGTGCCGCCACACGGAGATTTAAGCCGGCGGCGCACGACCTGTGAGTGACGATGTCAGATCCGACTTCCACCGACGTACTCGTCGTGGGCGGCGGCCCTGCGGGGCTCTCGGCCGCCCTGTTCACCGCCAAGAACGGCCTCGACACGATCGTTCTCGACACCGACGCGACCTGGATGCACAAGGCTCACCTGTTCAACTACCTCGGCATCGAGAGCAAGGACGGAACGGCGTTCATGGAGGATTCCCGCGAACAGGTGGCGGACTTCGGTGCGGACCTCCACGGCGAGGAGGAGGTCACCGGCGTCGAGAAACACGAGGAGCACTTCCACGCCAGCACCGAGGAGGACTCCTACACGGCGGAGTACCTGGTGCTCGCGACCGGTGCCGACCGAAGCCTCGCCGAGGACCTGGGCTGTGACTTCGACGGCGACGTCGTGGACGTCGACGTCACGATGGAGTCAAGCGTCGCCGACGCCTACGCGACGGGCGCGATGGTGCGCGACCAGGAGTGGCAGGCGATCATCTCCGCCGGCGACGGCGCCGCCGCGGCGCTGAACGTCCTATCGAAGGAGAAAGGCGAGCACTTCCACGACTTCGACACGCCGGCGGACGCGGAGTAGCGGGTGGTTGAGGCCGTACGACCGGCGGCTTTTAGCGGGCCGGGAGCCTGACCTCCGGCCGTGTCGGTCCTCGACCGCCTCGACCCCCGGATCGCGCTGCCCGCCCGATTCGGCACCCGCCGCGTCGCGCTCGGGGCGGTGGGCGTGGCCGTCATCGCGGCGAGCACCAGCGCGATCCTCATCCGGGCCGCCGACGCGCCCGAGCCGGTGATGGCGTTCTACCGGGTGCTGTTCACCACGCTCCTCCTCCTCCCGCTGGCCCGGGGCGCCGGCGCGCAACTGGCCCGCGTCTCCCGGCGTGACTTTCTGGGTGCGCTGCTGGCGGGGCTGGCGCTGGCCGCCCACTTCGCGGCCTGGTTCGAGAGCGTCGACCTGACGACGGTCGCCGCCTCGGTGACGCTCGTCCAGACCCAGACCGTCTTCGTCGCCGCCGGGGCGGGCCTGTTCCTCGCCGAGCGCGTGAGTCGGCGCACCCTCGCGGGGATCGCGATCGCGCTTCTCGGCGCGGGACTGATGTCCGCCGCCGGCGCTTTCGACGGCGGCGCCGCCCCCGCGCCGCTACTGGGGAACGGTCTGGCGCTCGTCGGCGCCGCCATGGCCGCGGTGTACGTCCTCTCGGGGCGGTCGATCCGCCAGCGCGTTCCCGTGGTCCCGTACGTCCTCCTTGTGTACGCCGTCGCCGCGGTCGGCCTGCTGGGGGTCGTTCTCGCGGGCGGCCACCCCCTGTCGGGGTACCCTCGCGGCGAGTGGCTCCTCTTTTTCGGGATGGCGGTCGGCCCGGGGATCCTCGGCCACACCCTCATCAACTGGGCGCTCGAACACGTCGAGTCCAGCGTCGTGAGCGTCTCGCTGGTGGGCGAGCCCGTGGGGAGCACGGTGCTGGCGGCGCTCCTGTTCGGCGAGGTGCCGGGCGGGCTCGCGCTCGCGGGGGGCGCCATCGTGATCGCCGGGATCGTCGTGACGGCGCGGGACCGATCGGGGTGACGACCGGTCCACCCGAGCCGGCGGGGCCCCGAACGCGTCTCCGCGTCGTCGTCGACCAGCCTGACGAACGCCGGCACGAAACACAGCCAGGCGAGGACGTACGCGCCGGCGATGGGGACGCTGCGGGTGTCCAGAAAGGCCAGCCCGGCGTCGAGGAACCCGATCACCAGGACGACGATGGCCACGGCCGGCCAGGGCGGGCGATCGAGCCAGTCGTACAGGACGCCCAGAAGCGAGCCGACCACGTACCCGATCCCGTAGCGCGCGATCCCGGCGAAAAGCGCGTTACTCCAGAACAGGACCGACACCGGGACGAGCGACTCGCCGCCGAAGAGCTCGAGCAGTATCGTCACGCCCTCGTAGAACGACCCCTGGGCGCGAACCAGGCTCACGACGGTGATCGCGGCGGTCAGTGCGCCGACGAGTCGGCCCGCCATGACCCCGGCTCGTCCGGGATCGCTCCGCTCCATCGACGGGGTGTTCCCCCCGGTGGATCGGTCGTTCCCTCCTCGCATTGTCACGCGGCGACCCGGGTGAATCCGCCGAACGCGGAGCGTGCCACCCGCCCTCACTCCAGCTCGACAGCTGTGCCGTAGGCGATCACCTCCGACCCGCCGTTGGCGATCGAGGAACTCTCCATCCGGACGTTGACGACGGCGTCGGCGTCCATCGACCTGGCGTCCTCGGCCATGCGTTCGAGCGCCTCGTCGCGGGCGTCGCTCAGAAGCTCGGAGTACGCTTTCAGTTCGCCGCCGGTGATGTTCCGGATGCTCTGGGTGATGTCGCGGCCGACGTTGCGGGCCTTGACTGTGTTGCCCCGTGCGATGCCGAGCGTCTCCGCGACTTTCTCTCCGGGAACGGTTTCGGTGGTGACGAACTCCATACCGGTGGTAGAACCGTGGGAGTTGTAAATCCCGAGGCGGTGTTTCCGGCTTTGAAACCTGCCGGCAGCGAGTGGGGTTCCCGGCGGACTCGCGGCGACCGTGCTCGCGTGTGTTCGCGACCAGCGTGTGGCTTATGCCCTCCCGGGGCCGGCGTCCGGTATGCGCGTGAGCGTCATCGGCGGGAGCACGATCCCGGCGGCGGAGTACGATCGGGCCCGCAGGGTCGGCCGCCTCCTGGGCGAGCGTGGCCACGAGCTGGTCTGTGGCGGGCTGACCGGCGTCATGGAGGCGGTCTGTCGCGGGGCGAGCGAGACCGGCGGCCGAACGATCGGGATCCTGCCCGGCCCGGACCGGGCGGCGGCAAACGAGTACGTCGACGTCGCGGTCGCGACCGGCATGGGCAACGCCCGGAACGCCCTCGTGGTTCTGAACGGCGACGCCGCGATCGCGATCGACGGGTCGACCGGCACGCTCTCGGAGATCGGGCTGGCGCTGGATTACGGCCGGCCGGTCGCCGGGCTGGACACCCACGACGTCGCGGGCGTCGAGGCGGTCGACACCCCGGAAGCGGCCGTGGCGTACGTCGAACGGCGGGTCCGCGGGGGCGATTAACCGGACCCGGGGGACCCGGCGTCGGCGGGGTCGGGATCGTCGGCCATCCGGTGGACGGGTTCGGGGTACTCCGGGCGGAACGCCTGCGCGTCCGCGACGGTTGCGTCCGCGCCCGTCCGGGCCGCCGCGGCCTCGACGGCGTCGCCGGCGACCGCCCGGATCGTCCCCGGATCGCCGACCGCCCGGGCGTTGAACACGAGCCGGCCCTCCTCGACCATCCCGGGGTCGGCGCCGGCGTACCCCGGCTCCGCGTCGGTCGCGGTGAGGTTCGCGCGACACAGCGCGCCGTCGGCCGGCCCCTCGAGATCGACGGTCACGTTCACCCACCCCAGTTTCGCCTCGCCGTCAGCGTACGTGTCGTAGTCGATGTCGGCGAGCGCGCGACTCCCGGCGGCGATCGGCTCCGTGACGTCGAGTTCGTCCCCGGCGTCGACGCCATCGACGAGCAACGACAGCCACGGGCCGATCCCCTCGCCCGTCCGCGCCGAGACGGGAAAGACGGGGCGGTCGCCGACCCGCTCCCCGAGTTCGTCGACCAGGCGGTCGACCGCCTCCGCGGCGAGCGTGTCGGCCTTGTTCAGGGCGACCAGATCCGCCTCCTCGACCTGCCGGCGGAAGATGTACCACACCTCCTCGGGGAGGTCGGGACCGTCGCCGTCGAGGTACGACCGGACGCGCCGGGGGTCGAGAAACACCGTCAGCGGCGCGACGGAGAACGCCTCGGCGTACATCGACTCCAGCGGGTTGATCACCGTCGCCACGAGGTCGGTACAGCTCCCGACCGGCTCCGCGAGCAGGAGATCGACGTCCCGTCGCCGGATCTCGTTTGCGGCCGCGACGAGGTCCTCGAAGTTACAGCAGAAACAGCCGCCGGGGATCTCTACGACCGCCCCCGCGGTCCCCTCGAGCACCGAGGTGTCGACGAGGCCGCTGGCCTGGTCGTTTGTGATCATCCCGACGGTGTAGCCCTGCTCGCTCAGCGTCCCGGCGGCGGTCCGGAGCGCGGTGGTCTTGCCGGCCCCGAGGAACCCGCTCACCAGGACGACCCGGATCGGGTCGTCGCCGCCGGGGGACGGTCCCGTCGCCGTGTCGCGCCGTGTCATCGGCCTCCCGTAGGGGCGACGCGAACTAAATCCCGTGGGAGTCGTCCGCGTGGCCCACACGACCGCGCGGACGAGTGCCCGTCCGGCGGGTGCGATCGCGGGGTCGTGTTGGCGCCGTCGACGCCGGCGCGCCACCCGGCTTTTGCCGGCGGAGCGCGTAGGGCGCGCATGAAGTTCACCGTAATCCGGGGTGACATCGCCGAGCAGCGCGCGGACGTCCTGGTGAACGCCGCCGGGACGAGCCTCCGGATGGGCTCCGGCGTCGCGGGGGCGCTCAGGCGGGGTGCCGACGGACCGATCAACGAGGAGGCGATGGCGAAGGGCCCGGTCGACCTCGGGGGCGTCGCCGTCACGGACGCCTACGATCTGGACGCCAAGTGGGTGATCCACGCCGCGGCGATGCCCCACTACGGCGACGGGCGGGCCACGGAGGAGAGCATCCGGTCGGCGACGCGGAACAGCCTGGAGCGCGCGGAGGAACTGGGGGCCGAATCGATCGTGATTCCCGCGCTGGGGTGTGGCGTCGCGGGCTTCCCGCTCGAAGGGGGCACCCGGACCATCTGCGAGGCCGTGGCTGCCCACGACGCGGACGCGCTCGCCGATGCCCGCCTCGTCGCCTACTCCACACCGGAGTTCGACACGATGCGGGACGTCGCCGCGGAGTTCGAGGCGTTCCGTCCGGCGTCCGGCGGGCCAGGCTAGTTCACCGCCGGGACGGGACTCCCGCCGAGTCCCGACCGTGCGAACGCGCCCGATTCGGACTACGTGAACTCGCCGAGCCCCGTCTGCTCGGGCGGGTCGGCCTCCTCGAGTACCGCCGGCGAGTCGTTCGCGGGGTCGTTCACCGCGTCCGGGACCGGATACGCTTCGAGGTGCTCCTCGGGATAGGGATCGAGGAGGGCGTCGGTCCCCTCGCCATCGAGCCAGCGTTCCTCCTCCGCCGGATCGAGGATGACCGGCATGCGGTGGTGGATCGGCTCGACCACCCCGTTGGGCTCGGTCGTCACGACCGCGACCGTCTCGTGTGTCTCGCCCGGGTCCTCCCGGCGCTCCCAGATCCCCGCCATCGCGAAGGGCTCCCGGTCGGGGCGGACGAACCGGTAGGGCCGGGTTCCCCGGCCGCGCTCGTCGGCCCAGTCGTAGTAGCCGTCCGCGAGCACGAGACACCGGCGGTGCTCGTAGGCGTCCCGGAAACTCGGCTTCTCGGCGATCGTCTCGGCACGGGCGTTGATGTGCCCGGAGCCCGGCTCCTCCGCCCAGGAGGGAACCAGCCCCCACTCGAGGGGGTCGACCCGGTCGCGGGCCGATCCCTTGATCGCGGCGAGTGGCTGGCCGGGCGCGACGTTGTACCGGGGTGCGAGCGCCGGCGGCGGTCGGGCGCCGAAGCGCTCCGCGAGCGCCTCCGGGGGCACGGCGAGCGAGAGGCGGCCACACATATCCCGTGGTATGGACGGGAGGGTGCTAAACCGACCGGTCGGGTGCCCGGGAGTCGCGGTCCGGGCGACGCCACGGCACAGGCCGGAACGGATTTCACGGGGGAAAGCCACACCGGAAACATGGAAGTGTTCGGGTCCAGCGGGACGCGGGGGGTCGCCAACGAGACGGTGACGCCGGCGTTCGCGCTCCGGGTCGCGCGGGCGACCGCGACGGTTCTCGAGGCCGACCGGATCGCACTGGGCCGCGACACGCGCACGTCGGGCGAGATGCTCGTGAACGCGGCCGCGAGCGGGCTGGCGAGCACGGGCGCCGACGTGGACCGGCTGGGCGTCGTCCCCACGCCCGGCCTGCAGGCATACGCCGATCGCGAGAGCGTGCCCGGGATCGTGATAACCGCCTCGCACAATCCCGCCCCGTACAACGGGATCAAGCTCTTCGAGGCCGGGGGGCGGGACCTCCCCGTCGAGACGATCGAGGCCATCGAGACGTCGTTTCTCGAGGAGTCCTTCGTGAGCGCAGCCTGGGACGAGACGGGTACGGAGCGCCGGATCGACGACGCGCGCCGGGCGTACCGCGAGGGAGTTCTGGAGGCCGTCGACCGCCACCGGATCGCCGGCGCGGACCTCACGGTCGCGCTCGACCCCGGTCACGGCGCGGGGGCGCTCACGAGTCCGGACCTGTTTCGCGACCTCGGGTGTTCCGTTCGGACCGTTCACGCCCGGCCCGACGGGCGGTTTCCGGGGCGGGACCCGGAGCCGGTCGAGGCGAATCTCGGCGACCTGAAACGCCTCGTCGAAACCAGCGAGGCGGACGTGGGGATCGCACACGACGGCGACGCCGACCGGGCGATCTTCGTCGACGAGCGTGGGGAGTACGTCCGGGGCGACGCGGCGCTCGCGGCGCTCGCGGCTGCCGAACTGGAGCCGGGCGACGTCGCCGTCTCGGCGGTGAACGTCTCGGGGCGGCTCGCGGACGCGGCCGAAGCCGCGGGCGCCGACCTCGAACTGACCCGGATCGGGAGCACCTGGATCGTCGACCGCGTGACGGCGCTCCGGGAGGCCGGCGAGCGCGTCCCGATCGCCGGCGAGGGCAACGGCGGCGTGGTGTTTCCCCGCTATCGGCTCGCCCGCGACGGCGCCTACACGGCGGCGCGCTTTCTCGAACTGCTCGTGGACCGGTCCGCAAGCGAGGTGGTGGCGGGGTACGACGACTACCACACGGTGCGGGCGAACGTCACCTACGATTCCGACGCCGCGCGCGAGGGGATGCTCGACGCGGTCGCCGTCCGCGCCGAGAGCGAGCGCGACGGTGCCGAGGTGACGACCACCGACGGCTACCGCCTGGACTACGGCGACGGCTGGGTGCTCGCCCGCGAGAGCGGGACGGAGCCGCTCGTCCGGGTGGTCGCGGAGGCGCGAGACCCCGGCCGCGCCCGGGAACTACTGGAGGGGATGCGCCGGGCGATCGAACGCGGCAGGGAGCAGTGAGCGCGAGCAGAACGCCCGGGGCCAATCAGGACCCGCGGTCGTCCGCCAGCGCGTCACGGAGCCGCTCGCGCCGGCCGTGGAGGTCCTCGAGGGTGGCATCGATCTCGCCGCTCCGGAGCCGGCGGCGCTCCGACTCGGAGAGTTGCTCGCGGGCGACCGCGACCTCCCGCAGCCGGGAGTAGCGGTCGTCGTCGGCCGCGTTCCGGACGTCCCGCAGCGTCGCGACCACCTTCTCGGGCGCGAACCGGCCGACGACGGGGACGAGTTCCTCGATCTCCCGCCGGAGGACGCCGGCCCGTGGCGGCGGCCAGTCGATCGTCATCGGCGACGCGTCGAGGCGTTCGAGGTATGTCCGGTTGCCCGCCACGTCGCTCCGGAAGGACCGGGGCTCCTCGACGTAGTGCTGGAGCTTCGACAGCGAGTAGTCGGTGTACTCGATCAGCCTCGGGACCGACTCGGTCCCGACCGGGTGCTCCCGGAGGTGGGCGTCGAGGGGTTCGGGGACCGGCGGGACCGACACGAGGGGGTAGGACGCGGCCGTCGCGAACAGGTCGAGCACCTCGCGGGCGGGGGCGTCGCTACGGAACCCGCGGAACGCCTCCCGGACCCCCTCGTTGTACGCCTCGATCGGCTCCCTGATGGGGGCCAGCGAGGCCTCGAAGTCGACGTCTGCGAACGCGAGTATCTCATCGAGGTCGTCGATTCGCTCCTCGAGGGTGCGGATCCGGCGCTCGATGCGGGTGCGTGCCTCGCGGTGGCGCTCCCGGGCCGCCTCGCGCTCGGTGAGCAGGTCGGCGATCTCGGTCGCGGGTTCGAGCGCCTCGCGGGCGCGCTCGAAGTCCCGCTCGTCGAGTCGGCGCCGGTCGAGGCGGTCACACGCCTCCTCGAACGCCTCCCGCCGGGGGAGATCCTCCTCGAGGTCCTCCTCGAAGGACTCGAGTTCGGCCTCGAACGCGACGTAGGACTGGAACTCCTCGCGTCCCGTCCCCGTCGCGGAGGAGCGGTACTCGGTGAGGAGGTCGGTCAGGCGGTCGTGGGCCGCCGCGACGCGCTGGACCGACTCCTCGCCTCTCGCCCCGATGTCGGCCTCCACCTCCCGGAGCGCCGCCTCGGCGCGCTCCAGGTCGGCCAGGAGCGTCTCGGCGTCGGGATCGGTGAGTTCACTCATCGGCCCGCTCAGTCGTCGTACACCTCGTCGGGATCGAACGCCCGGTTCCCGACCGTCGTCGTCGCGATCGTTCCGTCCTCGCCCACGCCGTCGATCCGGCGGTGGAAGCAGGAGCGATACCCGGTGTGGCAGGCTGCGGTCTCCTGCTCGACGACGTACAGGAGGGCGTCGGCGTCACAGTCCACGCGGACCTCCCTGACGCGCTGGACGTGCCCGCTCTCCTCGCCCTTCTGCCAGAGTTCGTCGCGCGACCGGGAGTGGTAGTGGGCGAGGCCGGTGTCCTCGGTGCGCCGGAGCGCCTCGCGGGAGGCGTACGCCAGCGTCAACACCTGGTCCGTCTCGGCGTCCTGCGTGACGACGGGCACGAGGCCGTCGTCGAAGGAGAGCGTAACCTCGGTCATGCACGGAGGCAGGCGGGTGGACGGGAAATGTCTTGTCCTCTTCCGGTCGGGTGGGGTCGCTCTCCGAGCCCCGGGATCGACTCCGCCGGATCCCCACGTGAATTGATCCCCGACCCCCGAGACCGACCCCGACAAATATTTATGTGAATCCGACGCACAGCGAACGCATGACCGAACGGGACGGCGGCGGGCGGAACGCGGATTCGTCGACCGACAGGCGGCGGTTCCTGGCGGCGGTCGGGGTGCTGGGCGTGGCCGGGCTGGCGGGGTGTGGCGGCGACGGCGGCGACGAGACGACGACGCCCACCGCCACGACGACCGGGGAAACGGAGACCCCCACGTCGACTACGACCGATCGGGCGACGACCACGGACACCCCGACGGCGACGCCGGAGCCGGAGTCGTACTACGCCGTGTCCGGCCAGCGGGACTGGGAGGTCGCCAGCGGCGCCACGGAGGGCGTGACTATCGAGGACGGCGTGCTGTCGACCGCGGCCGACGGCGACGGCGGCCGATTCGAGACGATCCAGTTCAGCGGCGCGGCACGGGACCTGCGCCTCCGGGTCCACGAGACGCCGCTGTGGGACAGCTGGTCCTACCGCGGGCTGCTCCGGGAGTTCACGAACGGCCAGGCGCAGGGAACGAACGACACCGTCATGTTCGTCGACATGGACCGGGAGTACCCCTACACCCTGTCGACGCTCGACGTCGGGGCCAGCCCCACCGCCCACTACTGGTGGCGAAGCGAGGACTTCCAGGAGTGGGAGGAAGTCCACGTGTACGACGATCACCCCACCGACGACTGGGGTGCCGGGACCAACTACCAGTTCGGCCGGGTGGCCCCGGACGGCTCGTTTCGCATCTACTCCTCGTTCAACGACGACGTCACGACGCTGTGGGAGGGCCCCGACGTCAGCAGTCTCGAACGCGTCGGCGAGGTCCACCCGGATCCGGACTGTGGCGGGTTCTACGAACCCGACACCGGCACCTGGCACCTCTACTACGAGACGGAGGGCGAGATCCCCTACGAGGGCGGTCCGACCGCGAACGCGCTGGGTCACTCGACCTCGCCGACCGGGTTGGGCGGCGACTGGGCGGACCAGGGGAAGATCATCGACCTCTCGGACGTGGACGAACACACCGGCGATCCGGAGGTGATCCAGGTCGGGGAGACGTACTTCATGTTCATCGACTGGACGGCGGATCACCCCGACTACCGCCAGGCCGTCCTCACGAGTCCGGACCTGGACGACTGGACGTTCCACGGCCAGGTGACCGACGAGATGGGTGGGGACTTCACCGTCCGGTACATCCCCGACCGCGAGGAGTTCGTCGCGCTCGCGGAGTTCGGCCCCGGCGGCGGCGTCTCGGTGTTCACGAGCCCGGGCCCGGTCAGCAACTCCCTGGGCGCGACCCTGAACGTCGACGCCACCGGCGACGGCTCCCTCGACACGACCGTCGAGGCCCGATCCGACGTCGCGTACGGCATCGGCGAGGACATGTCACAGATCACCACCACCGGCAGTCCCACCGAGTACACCTGGACCGCCGACTTCGACACCGAGGTGCCCGGGGGACGGCCGTACACTGTCTCGATCGACCTGCACCACCCGGGGACCCGCGTCGACGGCTTCGAGCTACTCGACGCGGGGTGATACGGGCGGTCGGAGCGGTTACACCAGTCAGTATCAGGCCATCAGGAGGAGCCGAGCGACGACGGCGACCACGAGGATCAGGGCGAGCGCGACGGCGCCGGCGGCCGCGAGCGCGGCGGTGCTCTGTTCGGCGTCCGTGCGTCTCCCGCCGTAGTACACGCCGGTCACGAACGACGCCACCCCGATGCCGAGGCCGCCGACGATCAGCCCCGGAACGCCGATGGGCAGCGAGCTACCACCGTCACCGCCGGGAGTGGCACCGGCGCTGACCTCGATCCGGCCGACCATGCCGGCGCCCTCGTGGGGGATGCAGAAGTAGTCGTGTGTGCCTTCGGTCTCGAAGGTGTGCGACCAGGACTCGCCGCCGGGAACGTTGCCGGTGTCCTCGATGCTGCCGGTGGCGGAGTAGGCGTCGCGGGCGGCCTGTTCGGAGTCGAAGCCGCCGGCGGCCCAGTACTCGGCGTCCTCGGGGATCGATTCGTCCTCGCCCTCCTCGTAGGCGGTCACCGAGTGGCCGACGCTGCCGACGTTCTCGAAGACGACGGTGTCGCCGGGTGCGACCGTCAGCGAGTCGGGGTCGAACGCCAGCCCGTCGGTCATCTCCACCGTATGAGTCGTTCCGTCGCCGCCGGCCGGTTCGGTCCCGTCCTCTCCGGGAGCGTCCGTTCCGGTGGCAGTCCCGTCGGGTGTCGCGGTGGCGGTCCCGCCGGGCGTCGCGGTCCCGCTGGGCGTGACGGCGGCGGGGTCGTCGGTGACGACGAGGCTGGCGACCATCCCCGCGCCGCGGTGGGGGTTACAGTAGTACTCGTAGGTGCCCCGGGTGTCGAAGGTGTGGGAGTACTCGAAGCCCTCGTTTTCGATGTCCTCGTAGCCGGCCCAGTCGGCGTCCGCGGGCTGGGATTCGACGACGATGTTGTGGGTGTTGGACTCCCAGAGAAAGTCGACGGTGGTGCCGGGCGTGATCGCCAGCAGTTCGTCGGTGCCGGGTTCGAAGACGAAGTCGCCGCCGGGGCCGACCGCGACCTCGACGGTGCCGCCGTCGGCCGTGACGACCGATGGCGCCACGGGGCCGTCCATGATTCCCGTAGCGCTCCCCGGGATCGCGGCCGTTACAGCCGCCATTGCTGCCACACTGCCCCCAGCCCGCAGAAACCTCCGTCGTCTCATGTGGTAGAGATCCGACCGGAGGTGTCTTATGCGCTCCGATGACCGCCGAGGTGGCTCAGACGAGCCCGAACGCCCCCATGATCCCGAACATGACGTCGCCGTAGGTGAGCGCGACGACCAGCCCGGCGAACAACGGAACGAGGAAGGGAAGGCCGGGGGAGACCCACACGGTCTCGCGCTCGGCGATCCGGTTTAGCCCGGTCCGGAGGGTATCGGGGTCGGTTCCGTACGCCGACCCGTCGATCGAGTCGAGAAACGCGGCCGCCCCCCAGGGATCCTCCGGGGTGCCGGCTGTCGACCCGTTCCCACCGTCGCCGTCGACCGCGGCTGCCGGCGCCCCGCCCGGGTCCGAGTCAGCTTCGGGAGCGACGGCGCCGTCCGTCGGCGGGTTCGGGTCGGCGGGCAGCGTCGCGGGATCACGGACGGCGTCGGGGTTCGCACACAGGTCCGACAGGGCGACCCCGCGCCACCGCAGGTACATCCGGAGGGCGTCGAGGTCCAGCCCCGAGAGGGTGAACCCCGACTCGCCCTCAATGAGCTTCCCGTGGGTCGAAGGCAGCGCGGAACGGCGGACGGGGAGCGCGACGAACATGGCCGGCGACGCTCGTCCCGCGAGGGCGTTCCGGACGCCGACCGCGAGGGGGTACAGCGCGCCGGCGAGCACCCCATCGGTGAGGACGGTCACCGAGAACACGCCGACGTTCGAGGCGACCACCGGGAGGGTCGTCCCCGCGAGGTCGTAGCTCGGGTAGGTCGGAAACAGGACCGCGAGGGCGACCATCGCCTTGGCGTCGGCCGCGCCGAACGCGCCGAGGCGATAAAACAGATATCCAAGCGGGACGAGCGCGAGGCTGAGTCCGACCCGGAGAAAAAAGAGCCGGGTCGGCCCCGGGCGACTCGTCGCCGTGCCCACCTCGAGCGCGAGCGCGACGACGCCGAGGGCGAGGAGGGGGTACCACGCCCGCTTGGGTACTCTCCGGGTGCGGTAGTCCCGGAGGGCGACCCAGCCGAAAGCCGGCACCGCGAGCAGGCGAAGCAGATCGGCGGCCGTCACGAACACAACGCGACTCGCCGGGAAAATAGTCGTTGCGCCACGCATCGATGCGTGCTGTGTGACCTCCGCTCCGTCGACGACGGTCAGCTGAAGGTGGGCGGAACCGGGAAGTTGTCGTCGATCACCTGGGCGCCAGCGCCCTTCGGGACGGCGATAGCGTTGATTCCAACATCGTTGAACGCATTCTCCAGCTTACTGGGGTCATTAACGATATCCGCGGGCGTGGGACCGTTCGGTTTGAGTTCCAGGCCGGCCCAGTCAGCCAGCGAGAGCTGGTGGCCGACCCGCATCAGTCCACCGTCGTTCGTGTCCGGATTGTGTCCGGGTGAGTTATTATTCCCGTACGCCTCCCCGATCATCGCATGTCCGATCTCGTGGGCGAGGACCGTGCCGGTCACCCGTCCGAACAGTTTCGCCGCCACGCCCTGGATGCTAGGGGAACTCATGTCGGCACGAAACGCTGCCTCGAGGACTTTACTGGCCGCGTCGCCCAGCGCCTCCGCCGCGTTCTTGGAGGCGTTTTCGTACTCACCGAGGTACACGTTGATCTCTTCGTCGTGGACGTTCGGACCATAGCTGTCACTGGGGGACGTCGTATACCCGGCGACCGTTTTATTCGGATGGAGATTAGTGAGCGTCGCTGGCGTGAGCTTGTCGTGCGCCGGACCGCCGGAACGGAACTGGGCCGGGACCGTCTCGTTGATCGGTTTTACGTCCCAGATCACACGGACGTTGGCCGACCGGAGCGCCCTCCTGTAGGTCTCATCGGCTTTCTGCAGGATCTCCTTCCGAACCTGTTGGAGGTTATTCGTCGTGAGGACGGTATCGAATCCGGCATCCGCCTGTACGTGAACGTACATCGGCACACAGAGGTCGTACTTGTAGCTCTCGACGACCTCGTCGTCCGCATCCAGCACCGAGACGTCGAGTTCGGTCAGGCCGGGCGTGAGTCCCATGACCGTCACCTGCTGGCCGTCGACCTCGGTCTGTTGGTTGTTCGGGTCGTTACCCAGCGCGATGTCGCCTCGTGCCCCGGGAGGAACGGACCACCGGACCGTCCCGTCGTTCGGGAGATCCGGCACCCGGACGCTCATCGTGATGGTGCCGGACTTGTCGTTTGCGGAGGGATTGAACGCGCGTCGCTCGGCGTTTACCCCCGATCCGGAAACGATGCGGATCTGATCCGAATCACCGGTCGTCACATTGGATATCCATCGGTCGCTGAGGTCGATGTCGCGCTGGTAGCCCTTCTTCAGCTGTTCGGAAACGGAGGTCGAGCCCGCTTTGAACGCCTTGCGGACGTCCGACCGGCCGACGCTGTCCACGATCGCGTTATTGGCCGCCACCGGTGACGTTCCGGCATCGAGTTCGAGACCATCCGAGCCTATCTGTCCGGGGTAGCTGACGCCCTCCCAGCCCGTACCCGAGGGGACCAGCGCCCCCGTCGCCTGGGTCTTGTCCCCGTCGACGGAACTGAAGTACTGGGCCGATCCCTCCTGGCCGCTGATCACGTTTCCGCTCACCTCGTCACCGAAGGACCTCGCGGGTCCCGCCCAGCTGTTCCTCGTGATGGGTGAGTCACCGTAGTGATTCGCATAAAAGTAGTCGGCACCCACGCCCGTGGGTAGGCCGAGATCGGTGCCGGTGCTGTAGCCCTCCGAATCGAACAGGAAGTAGTGTGGACCGTCGAGTGGATCCACCTGTACTCCCTCCTCGCTCGGGTCGGCGTCCGAGTAGGTGATCCAGAGGATCGAGATGCCGGTCGGCGCCGTGGAGATGCCGCTCAGGTTGACGTCGGATTTCGTCTCGACCGTGATCTCGACGCCGAAGCCGTCGATCCCTGCATGGGCGAGCGCCCACCGCCTGTAGTCCGAGATCCAACGGTTGAGGTTCTCGCGGACGGTTTTCACGTGCCCCCAGCTGAGGTCTCCCTTGACCTCGTCGTGGGACGCGAACGTCTCCACCGTCTCCTCGCTCACCGCCTCACACGCGGCGGCGCTTACTACCGTGCCGCTGCTCGTCTGGACGGACGGATCACCCATCGGCCACACCCCCCGTGTTCGCGAACAGCCGTCCTACACGGCTTCGGACCAGCGCTTGCGGTTCTGCCGGCGGATACCTCTCAGCGTGTGGCATTTCGTGTTATACAACGGAGGATGGCAGTAAAAGAGTACTGTTATCACACCTCATACGAGTGGAATATCGTCGGTGAATCGAGGGTACGCGCGACACCCTCACCGTCGTTGGTGAGTGACGGGGTGATGGTGCGTGTCGTGATCGTATACTGTCGGACAGAACGTTTGATAATCTCCGCCGGGGTCCCCGGCGGAATGTATCATTGCTTCTGTCCGACAGTATATACACCGTACATACTCCGTTGATACACGGGCGATGGGCGTCAAGAGACGAGAGTAGTGGGTACGACTTCCGAACGTCCCCGTCGTGGTCGCGAACACCCGGCGTTTATATCCCGATCGGCCGTGGGGGCGACCATGTTCGGAACCAGCGGGATCCGCGGGCCGGTCGGCGAGGCGGTGACGGCCGGGCTGGCGCTCCGGGTCGGGCGCGCGCTCGCGATGGACGCCGACCGCGTCGTCGTCGGCCGGGATCCCCGCGAGAGCGGGCGCTTCCTGGCCGACGGCGTCGCCGCCGGCCTGCGGGAGTGTGGCGCCGACGTCGTCCGGCTCGGGCAGGCGGCGACGCCGACGGTCGCCCGGTCGGTCGCACCGCGGAACGCCGACGCCGGCGTCGCGGTGACGGCCTCGCACAACCCCCCGGAGGACAACGGACTCAAGCTGTGGCAGCCCTCCGGGCAGGCGTTCGACGAACCCCTCCGGGAGGCGATCTCGGAGCGGGTTCGCGAGGGGGCGTTCGAGCCCGCACCCTGGGACGACCTGGGGAGCCAGAGGCGGTGGGAGGGCGCACGCGAGCGCCACGTCGCGGCGATCGTCGCGGCGGTCGGCGGGGACGGCAAGCCTCTGGCGGACCTCTCGGTGGCGGTCGATCTCGGCAACGGGGCCGGCGGCGTCAGCGTCGACGCGCTGCTGGAGCTGGGGGCGTCGGTCGAGACGCTGAACGCCACGCCCGACGGACGCTTTCCGGGGCGGCCGAGCGAGCCCACCGCCGAGAACTGCGAGACGCTCCGGAACCTCGTTTCCGCGGGATCGTTCGACCTCGGGATCGCCCACGACGGCGACGCCGACCGGATGCTGGCGGTGGCCGAGGACGGCGCGTGGGTGCCGGGTGACGTCCTGCTGGCGCTGTTCGCCCGCGAGGCGGTCGGGGAGGGCGAGCAGGTGGCGGTGCCGGTGGACACCAGCCTCGCTGTCGCGGACGCGGTCGCGAGCGCAGGGGGGTCGGTCGCCCGGACGAAGGTCGGGGACGTGTACGTCGCGGAGCGCGCGAGCGAGGCCGGCGTCGCCTTCGGCGGCGAGCCCAGCGGCGCGTGGATCTGGCCCGAAGCGACGCTGTGTCCTGACGGCCCGCTCGCCGCCGCGAAGCTCGCCGCGCTCGTCGCCGGGCGGGGGCCCCTCTCGGAGTTGGTCGGGAGCGTGGAGACCTACCCCATCCGGCGGACGAGCGTCGAGGTCGCGGAGAAGGCTGCGGTCATGGAGCGCGTGGCCGGGCGCGTCGACCGGGAGTACGACGACGTGACGACGCTGGACGGCGTCCGGGTCGACCTGGGCGACGCGTGGTTCCTGGTTCGCGCCAGCGGGACTCAGCCCCTCGTCCGCGTGACCGCGGAGGCGCGCGAGGCGGCGCGGGCGGAGTCGGCGTTCGAGGAGGCGCGGGCGCTCGTCGAGAACGCGACGGACGAACGCTGAACGGCACCGGCCACCGGTTCCGCGAGGCCGAAGTCGGCCGAGGTGCCCCGGTTACCGATTCCGGGCCGCGTACACGACCGTCGGCGGCACCGTCGCCATGAGTTCGGGATCGAAACTCCCGAACTCCGAGACGTACTCCCCGGGGTCCGCGTAGCCGGGTTCCCGGACCTCGTCGATCGTGAACCCGGCATCGATCAGGAGGTTGATCGTTTCGGCGACCCCCCGCCGGTAGATGACCATCTCCGCGTCCAGCCGATCGCTGTACTCCCGGCGCGGAGTGGGGTCGAAGTAACTGCGTTCTACCTCGCCCGTGTCGGGGTCGAGCAACTTGTAGTAGGGGTGGTCGACGCTGAAGACGAGCCGACCGCCGTCTGTCATAATGATTAGTGTAGGCAATTACCGTATCGACCGCCCGCAGTCGGGCGGTCGGACCGGTAAAACGCTACACTAGTCATTATCAGTACCCGGGACGCCTCCGCGAAACACGACTCGAGATCCGCGACCCACTGGAAGGCGAACGCGGAGACGGCCAGGTCGTAGGCCGAGTCGTCGATCATCGACAGGTCGGTGACGCTGGCCTCGACGAGTTCGATGTCCGCGTCGCGTTCGTCGGCGTTGGCTCGCGCGTGTGAGAGCTGTGCGGCGGAGATGTCGACGCCGGTGACGTCGGCGCCGCGCTCGGCGAGGGCGAGTCCGAACTGTGCACCACCACAGCCGAGTTCGATCACGTCCGTGCCGTCCACGTCACCGAGCAACCCGAGATCGTCGCCTTTCGGCGCGCCGGGACCCCAGTCGATCCCGACGCCGATCTCCTCGTCCCCGTACTCCGCCTGGAAGTGATCTGCCCAGGCGTTCCACCAGTCCCGCGCGCGCTCCTCCATACCCCTCGTCCACATCGCCGGATGAAATGTCTTCGGGCGTGACCGAACACTACGCCCCGAATCCAGTTTCGTGTCCCCCGCGATCGCGGGAATCCGTCGAGCGCAGGACGACGTGTGGGCGGGGAGCAACAGTCAGTATCAGTGTACGTCCCGGCGCGAGAACCACGCCGCCGACCCGGCCACCAGTGCGACCGCGGCGGCGGTCAGGATCGCTCCGCCGGCGAGTCCGACGTCGCCCTCGACGAGGATCGCGGATGGGTCGTAGTACCGCGACGGCGAGGCGGTGCCGAGCCACGCGACCCCCGTGTCCGAGACGACCGAGTCCACCAGGAACAGCCCGAAGACGATCGCCATCGCGGCGCGCTGGGCGATGGCTTCGCGGTCGAGGGTCACCGAACAGGCGAGCCCGATCCCCGCCGTCGTGAGGAGGTAGGGAACGGAGAGGAGGTGGACGGCGAGGAGATCGACCGCCGAGATGGACTCCCCGACCAGGACGACGGCGGCGTAGACGGCGACGGGCACGACCGCGTTGAGGACGACGATCGGGACCAGCAGGGAGGCGAACCGCTCGACGACGAGGTGGGCACGCGAGACCGGTAGCGCCAGCAGCAGGTCCATCCGGTCGCGCTCGACGGGGCCGGCGATCGTCGAGGCGGCGGCGTACGCGAGGTAGATCCCGAGCAGGATCACCCACACGAAGGCGTACAGTTCGGCGGCGAGGAACCCCTCGATCGAGCCGAGTTCCGTGGCGCCGAACGCCTCCCGGAGCGCTGGCGGCCACGCCTCGACGTACTGGTCGAGATCGACGCTGTCGGTGATCCGCGGGAACATCCAGACGTACAGCGCGGTGAGCAGGACGATCCCGACGGCCATGGCGAGGCTCCCCCGAACGCGTTTCGCCGCCTCGTAACGGGCGATCTCAAGCATCGCTACCCCCTCCACTCTCTCCCGCCCCGGCTTCGCCGTCCCCGTCGATCTCCCCGGTGTAGAACCCCCGGAACACGTCCTCGATGGGCGCCTCCTCGACGTCGAGTTCGAGCAGGTCGAGGCCGCCGAGGAACGCGACGAGCTCGTCGAACCCCCCGGTGTACGTGAACGACAGCTCCGTGGCTCCGGCACTCCTCCCCGCCGGGTCATCGCTCCCGGCGTCGACCTGGCGGGCCGCCGGGTCATCGCTCCCGGCGTCGACCTGGCGGGCCGCCAGGTCGTGGACGCC
>CAYSJP010000011.1:0-19599 GCA_964431395.1 uncultured Halobacteriales archaeon | reverse complement strand
CCGGTGAACGGGACGTCATCTCCACCGACATGGGCGGCACGACGTTCAAGGTGGGAGTCATCGACGACAACCGCCTCGAGTACGCCGACGAGCCGATGGTCGGCCGACACCACTACCAGTTCCCCAAGCGGGACGTCCACTCCATCGCCGTCGCCGGCGGGAGCATCGTCCGGGTCGATCCCGACACCGGCGTCCCCGACGTCGGCCCCGAGAGCGCCGGATCCGATCCCGGCCCGGTCTGTTATGGCGCCGGCGGCGAGCGCCCCACCGTGACGGACGTCGACCTCATCCAGGGGTACTTCTCGCCGGAGTTCTTCCTCGGGGGCGACACGGAGATGGCGCCCGCCCCGGCGCGGGAGGCCTTCGAGGAGCGCGTCGCCGACCCCCTCGGAAAGGGCGTCACCGAGGCCGCCGCGGACATCTACAAGCTCACCAACTCGATGATCGCGGACCTGATCCGCGAGACCACGGTCGAGAAGGGGATCGACCCTCGGCGGTTCGTGCTGTCGGCCATCGGCGGCGCCGCGGGCATGCACGCCGCCTCCTACGCCCGCGAGCTGAACGTCCCGACGGTGCTCGTCCCCTACACGGCTTCCGTCAACAGCGCGCTCGGCCTCCTCTCGACGGACGTCATCCACGAGCACACCGAGACCGCCCAGCTCGAGCCGCCCTTCGACGTCGAGTTCATCAACCGCACGTTCGCGGACCTGGAGGACGAGGCCCGCGAGAAG
Source organism: uncultured Halobacteriales archaeon (assembly GCA_964431395.1). Taxonomy (GTDB): domain Archaea; phylum Halobacteriota; class Halobacteria; order Halobacteriales; family Hikarchaeaceae; genus CAYSJP01. The sequence goes on along the minus strand of CAYSJP010000011.1, from coordinate 18,868 downwards.
CTCCTCGCCGAGGGGTTCGACCCGGCGGAGATGACGCTGGAACGGTCGATCAGCATGCGCTACCAGCGCCAGGTCCACGAACTGCTCACGCCGGTCGAGACTGCGGGAGAGCTGGACCGCTCGGACCTCGACAGTGTCATCGACCGCTTCGAGGAGCGCTACGAACAGCGCTACGGCGAGGGGTCGGCGTTCGCGGGCGGCGACATCGAGATGCTCGAGTTCCGCGTCCGGGCCATCGGCCCGCTGGACACCCCGACGCTCCACGAGCATCCGACCGGCGCGGCCGACCCCTCCGGCGCCCGCATCGCGACCAAGGAGATGCAGTTCGAGGCGGCCGACGGCCTCACCGACGCCGGCGTCTACGAGTTCGACCAGATGAGTCCCGGCATGACCATCGCGGGCCCGGCCGTGATCGTGACCCCGGTCACCACGATCGTGGTGAACCCCGGCGACGTCGCCGAGATGGACCGGTATCGCAACGTGAGCATCGACGTCGATACCTGAGTGCGGGCGTCCCGCTCAGAACCGGTCGATCCGGAAGGGCTCGATGTCGTGGGACGTCTCCCCCTCGAGGACGAACTCCGTCACGATCTCCCCGACGACGGGCGTGAACTTGTAGCCGTGTCCGGAGAACCCGCCGGCGACGTACACCCCGGGCTGGTCGGGGTGGCGGTCGATGACCGGGTCGCCGTCGGGTGTGTTCGTGTACATGCAGGTCTCCATCCGGAGCGTCGGCCCGGCGCCGCCGGCGAGGTACCGCTCCGCGAACCGGCGCAACGGTGCCTCGTCGCGCGGGCCCGGCGGGGCGACGTCGTCCGGGTCGGTCGACTCGACGGTGCTCATCCCGCCGGCCACCTTGACGCCCGGCAGCCCGTGGTTGGGGTGGGCGCCGTACCGGCCCCCGTCGGTGGTGATCGAGGAGACGGGAAACGCCGACGACCGGAACGTCGACCGGTCCCCCGTCCCGAACCTGCCGACGACCCGGCGCTCCGCGACCATCTCCGCGCCGGCGCCCTCCAGTAGTGACGGGAGCCACGGCCCGGCCGTGAGAACGAGCGACTCCGCCGCGTACGTCGTCTCGGGCGTCCGCACGGACACGCCATCCTCGCCGGCTTCCCACCCGAGGACGGGCTCTCTGGCCTGGATCCGCGCGCCTTCCTCCATCGCGAGTTCCGCGTGTGCGATGGTCCCCGCCGTGGGACGGACGAACCCGTCGTCGGGCTGGAAGACGACGACGTGTGACTCCGGGAGGTCGTACCCGGGAAACCGCTCGTTCGCCGTCGCGGGGTCGAGGATCTCGTGTGGAAACCCGAAGCGTTCACACACCCGCCGCGCCCGGGAGACCGTCTCCGTCCCCGGCTTTCCGGCGGTGAGCGATCCCGTCTTTATCAACAGCGGCTCGCCGTACGTCTCCTCCGTTTGCTCCCAGAGGTCGTAGGTCCGGGCGTACAGATCCATGTACTCCCGGCGCTCGTAGAAGGCCCGGCCGATCGCCCGCGCTTGCCCGTGCGAGGAGCCCCTGTCGTGTGGGACGTCGAACTTCTCGAGCCCGAGGACGTCCAGGTCATGGCGGGCGAGGTGGTAACACGCCGCGCTGCCCATCCCGCCCACGCCGACGACGATCGCGTCGTACCGGGAGTCGCGTGTGCGCATCGCGGGTGCTCACTCCCGCGTCCCGGCGACGCCGGTCCGCTCGACGATGTCCGCCCCGGCCGCCTCGGCCCGTTCGAGCAGCCCGTCGCCCGCGTCGGGGAGCGTCTCGACGCCCCCCCCGCGAACGACCGGGTCGCCGTCACAGAACACGGTGTCGATCGCGTGGCTCCCGCCGCCGTACACCACCGCGTCGATCGGGTTCGGCGCCGGCGTCATCCGCGGGCGATCCGTGTCGATCACGACGAGGTCGGCCTTCTTGCCCGCCTCGATCGACCCCAGTTCGTCGCCCCGGCGGATCGCCCGCGCCGCCTCGATGGTGATCATATCGAGTGCCTCCCGGGCGGTGATCACGCCGGGGTCCTCGTGGTGGCCCTTGTGCAGGAGGGCGACCATCCGGGCGTCGTGCAGGGGGTCGATCGTGTCGCTGAGCGTGGCGTTGTCGGTGCCGATTCCGACCGGAACCGACCGCGCGCGCAACTCCCGGAGGGGGGCGATACCGGATCCGAGCCGGAGATTCGTCATGAGGTTGTGGGTGACCCGCGTCCCCGACTCCGCGAGCAGCCGCACGTCGCGGTCGGTGAGATGGACGCAGTGACCCAGGAGCGTCCGCTCGCCCAGGTAGCCGATGTCCGCGAGGTATTCGACGGTGGTGGTGAGGCGGTTCTCCTGGAGGCGGGACTCCGAAACGTGGGTCGTCGTCATCACGTCGTACTCCTCGGCCAGCCGGAGCGCACCCAGGAGCGCCTCCTCGCTGACCCCCTCGACGACCGAGGGGGCGAGCCACACCGACTGGCGGCCCTCCGCGGTTCCGTGGCGCTCCTCGATCAGCGCCTCCGCCGCGTCGAGCTGTTCGGCCGCCGGCGGGAGCCCGCCCGGCGGGACGTGGTCCACCCCGGGGTGGCGGGCCTCCTTGCTCTCGCGCAGCCAGTCGTACTCGCCGCCGCCGGGTTCGTCGAGGATCCCCCGGGCGTAGATGTTCCGGATGCCGGCCGCCTCGTAGACGTCCAGCTTCGCCTCGGTCATGCCGCTTCCCCACTCGCCGCCGAGGGCGTTCTCGACGACGGTGGTGACGCCGGCCCGCATCGCCTCCGCGCAGTACAGTTCGGCCGCGAGTTCGTGCTCCTCGGGGGTCATGGCCATGACGCCCGGGTTCTTCACGTTGTAGAGCCACTCGAACAGCGTCTGGTCCTCGCTCGTGTACCCCCGCAGCAGGATGTCGGAGACGTGGACGTGGGCGTCGACGAAGCCCGGGAGGACGACGCCGCCGCCCGCGTCGACCGTCTCCGCCGCCTCGAACGTCTCCTCGAGTTCGGCGGCCGGCCCGACGGCGGCGATCTCGCCGTCGTCGACGGCGACCGCCCCGTCCCGGATCACCTCGCGGTCGGGGTTCTGGGTCACGACGGTTCCGTTCGTTACGAGATACTCCACCATATCGTTGTCCGATCGTTCGCGGGTACGCAGTTAAAACTACCCGTGCCGTCATTTTTTCCGTCCATGACTGGATGGTCCGGCCGTCACCGTTCGATGCTGGCGGGGCCGATGTGGATCGGTACGGCCGGCTCGTGTGCCAGGTCAGTACAGCCGGCTCGAGAGATAGGGGTCCTCCGGGCGCGCGATCTCGGTGTCGAGAAGCGCCCCACAGGAGGGACAGACGAACCGCCGCAGCCGGAACGCCTCCGCTTGCCGGTCGGGCCCCGCGGCCGACACCGGATCGCTCAGGACCCCGACCGCGTCCTTCCAGTCGGCCTCCAGCGGCGTGAGAACCGTCTCACACCCGGTGCACGCGGTGAACCGGTCGCCGTTTGCGGTCCTGACTCCGACCATGTCGGCGAGCGCGTGGGGCGTCGGCTCCGTCTCCGCGAACGCGATGGGCGGCTCGTGGTCGGGAGCGCCCTCCAGCCGGGACGCGTACAGCTCGGCCCGCGCCGTCTCGGGATCGCCGTCGGGCTCGCCCGCCTCCGTGAGGGGTACGCCGTACACCTCGCGGGCCGTCTCCGGGGACACCGTCCCCTCGGCGACGTCCTCGCGGACCGTCCCGGGGGGGCGCTCGAGGGGGTCGCCGTAGCCGCCGCTGCCCGGGAGCCGCGCGTGGAACACGTCGTCGTCGCCGAGTTCCGTCACTGCCCAGGGCGCGGGCTCGCGCTCCTCGGGGTCGCTCTCGGGCTCGGGGAACGTCCCGTCGCGGTAGGGCACGTCCCGGCGGACGCTCAGGTCGACCGTACACCCGGGGTAGCCGCCGAAGATGCCCGTCGAGGTTGGGACGTCCACGCCCCGGTTGTGCGTGACGGCCTCGAAGGAGTCGAACGTCTCGCCGAGCATCGGCGTCACGGCGAACTCGTGGCCGACGCCGCCGCGGTGCTTGCCGGGGCCGCCGGAGTCGGCGACGAACCGCCGGTACAGAAAGAGCATGGGCATGCTGCCCTCGTGGCGCTCGGCGTTGCCCCACCGGCCGACGAGGTTGGGGATCTCGCCGCCCAGGTCGATCCCATCCTCGAACGCCCGTGCGCCGCCGGATCCGGCGAAGGAGTCGGTCGTCGAGTCGACCAGCGAGCCGTCCTCGCCCTCGACCTCCATGTTGAAGCCGGTGTGTGCGCCGTGCCAGACCGCGGTCGCGCGGTCGTCGTAGTCGGCGCTGGCGCCCAGCATCTTCGAGACGGTCAGCGTCGACAGGCAGTTACACACCTGCAGCGTGGCGACGGTCGCGATCGACACCGGCGCCGGGCGCTCGGCGTTGACGATCGTCCCCTCGGGGGCCTCGACGTCGATGGCGTCGATGATGCCGTCGTTCCAGGTCATGTCGTGACAGACGAGGGGGAGCAGCGGCGCGAGCACGCCCCCGGTCGTCGCCGTGAGCGTGCAGTTCAACCCGTACTCGCTCTCGCCGTCGGTGCCGGCGAAGTCGAAGGTCAGCGACCGCCCCTCCTTTCGGAGGGTGAGGTTCACGGTGAAGATCTCCTCTTCCGGAACGGAGTCGACGTACTGCCGCGCCTCCCACTCGCCGTCGGGGAGTTCCGCCAGGCGGTCGCGGAACCGTTCGCCGGACTGGCGGATCAGCCGTTCGCCCACGCGGTCGACCGTGTCGGTGCCGTACTCCTCGAACAGCGTCTCCATCCGGTCGCTTGCGACGTTGTTGGCGGCGATCTGGGACCGGAAGTCGAGTTCGACCATCCCGGGGTCGCGGCTCATGTTCAGAAGCGTCTCGAGGATGTCCTCCCGGACCTCCCCGCCCTCGATGATCTTGAGGCCCGGCGTCTGGAACCCCTCGTGGAAAACCGTGGTCGCGTTGGGTGCGAACCCGCCGGCGTCGACCGCCCCGATGTCGGCCACGTGCACGAAGTTCGCCGCGAACGCCCGCAGCTCGCCCTGGTAGAAGATGGGGCTGATGATGTACACGTCCGGCGCGTGGAGGGCGGCGGTGTAGGGGTCGTTCAGCATGAACGCGTCGCCGGGTTCGATGTCACCCTCGAAGCGCTCGATGACGTGCTCGGTCGCCACGGAGGCGCCGACGTAGTGGTGCAGGAAGCCGACGCCGCCGGTGAGCAGATCGCCCTCGGCGGTGTACAGCGCCACCATCAGGTCGTGGCCCTCGTTGGTGTTGGGCGCGCCCGAGACGCGCTTGAGCGCGCTCACCATCTCGTCGGTGACGCGGGTGAGGCGGTGTTTGATGATCTTGAACGTGACCGGGTCGACGCCTGACGCCGCGGCGTCCTCCGTGGCTACTTCACTCATGTCGAGCACCGGTCGTGGCGGCCGGGAGCAGGTCGATCACGGTGGCGGGCGGCCGGGGGACCACCGATCGTGACGGCGGACTGCCGGTTCGGTCGGCTGGTGGGTGTCCGTCGTTCTGGTGCGCTGGGGTCGACTAGCATGCGGGGTTGTCGTGTACTCGCTGGTGGTCGCTTGTAAGTGTTTACCTCGGGGCACCACTTGTTCGTCCCCCTCACCCGTCGACGCTCCGCTCTCGGACGGCGTCGCGATCGAGTTCGATCCCGATGCCGTTTCCCTCCGGAACGTGCAGGCGGCCGTCCTCGACGGCGACGGTCCCGCTGTAGAGGTCGGCGACCCACTCCGGGGTTCCGTGATCCTCGAACACTTCCTGGGTTCCGAACGTCGGGGCGGCGGCCGAGAGGTGGGCACACGCCGCCGTCGACACCGGCCCGCAGGCGTTGTGGGGGCTGAACGTCACCCCATGCGTCGCCGCCGCCGCGCTGATCCGGCGGGTCTCGGTCACGCCGCCCCCCCGCACCGGGTCCGGCTGGCACACCGCGACGTCCGTCTCCGCGAGGGGGTCGGCGAACGCCCGGTGTGAGAGCAGGCTCTCGCCGGTCGCGATCGGCACCGTGCTCCGCGAGGCCACCTGCCGGAGCGCGCCGACCGTCGGCGGCGTCGGCTCCTCGAAGAAGCCGACCCCGAGGGCCGCGAGGCGCTCGGCAACCTCGAGGGCGACGCCGGGCGTGAACCTCTTGTGCCCGTCGACGAACACCTCGACCCCGGGACCGACGGCGTCCCTCACGGTGCGGACCCGATCGAGCGCCGTCTCGACGTCGTCCCGCCCCGGCGTCGCCGACCACTCCCCGAACGGGTCGAACTTCAGCGCCGCGTAGCCGTCAGCGACGACCGCCTCGGCGGCGTCGGCGAACGCGTCAGGGTCCCGGCCGTCCGCTTTCAGTTCCTGCCACCAGCCGTTGGCGTACGCGGGGAGGGGGGAGTCGGTCACCGCGCCGCCGAGCAACTCCACGAGGGGGGCGCCGGCCCGTTTTCCCTTCAGGTCCCAGCAGGCGATGTCGATGGCGCTGGCCGCCGCCGACTCGACGACGTTGTTCATCCGGCCGATCGCGGGGTGGATACACGCACGCCGGACTCCCTCGGGATCCCCCGGATCCATCCCGACGACCGCCGGCTCCATGCGCTCGATGGCGTCGACGACGCCCCCGGCGGCGTAGTTGGGGGCCGCCTCGCCGGTGCCGACGGCGCCGTCGGCGGTCTCGACGGCGACGAACACGAACGGCTTGCGGGGCGTCTCGACGACGAACGACTCCACCGACCGGATCGACGTGTCGGTCACGCGCCCTCCTACCGACGGGTACGGTATAAACGTGTCCTCGGTCCACCCACGTCCCTCCGCGTCCGGTATCGCGTAACGATTGGCGCATTCGACAGGGATTTATGTCCCTTGTCCGTGCGCTACCGTATGTCACAGGAGGCCGTACGGGACCCCGACCAGGACGATCTCGCGGCGTTTCTCTCCGACGTCACGTTCGACATGATGCCCTCCGAGGAGTTCGCGGGAGCGCTCGACCCGCTCCCCGACGGCGCCCGGATCGCGGTCGTCCTGACGCCGGACGTCGGGATCGAGCCGACGGTGGAGAACACCGAGATCGCCGCCGAGCGGGGCTACGACGTCGTCCCTCACGTCGCCGCCCGGTTCATCGAGGACCGCGACGAACTCGACGAGGTCGCGGGCCGCCTGGAGGAGGCGGGGGTCACGGACGTCTTCGTGCCGGGCGGCGACCGCGACGAGCCGGTCGGCGAGTTCGCCTCCGCCCACGAACTGCTGGTCGCGCTCGAGGAACTCGGCTACTCCTTCCCCGAGGTCGGGATCGGGGGGTACCCGACGGGCCACGACTCCATCGACGACGCGACGCTCCTGGAGGCGATGGACCGAAAGGCGGCCCACGCCACGTACGTCGTGACCCAGCTCTGCTTCGACGCGGACGCGATCCTCGAGTGGACGGGCGGGATCCGCGAGCGCGGTGTCGACCTCCCCGTCGAGCCCGGGGTCCCCGGCGTCATGGACTACCGGCGGCTGATGAGCCTGTCGCGACGCTGGGGGATCGCCGGACCGCTCCGGTTCATCAAGAAGACCACGGGGGTGTTCGGGTTCGCCAGGGCGATGATCGGCTCGGCGGGGCGATTCGACCCGACCGAGATGGTCGAGACGCTCGCCCCCTACTACCGGGACCCGGAGTACGACCTCCACCGGCTCCGGCTGTACACGTTCAACCAGACCGACGACACCGAGTCCTGGCGCCGCGAGCGCCTCGATGGCTGATAATGACTACTGTGGGCAATTACCGTATCGACCGCCCGACTGCGGGCGGTCGGAGCGGTAAAACGCTACAATAGTCATCATGACCGGTCGGTTCGCACCTCGATTTCTGCCCGTTCCGTCCGTTAGTATCCACTAGCTCGCACAAACGTTTTGTCCCGGGGGCCGAAACGGAGTGCGTGAGCATCACGACGGCCGACAACCCGAGTTTGCTGTTCATCTGGACCGACCAGCAGGCGGCGGCGACGATGTCCGCCTACGGAAACGAGCGGATCGAGACGCCGAATCTGGACGCCCTGGCGGCGGAAAGCACCGTCTTCGCGAACCCCTACGTGACACAGTCCGTGTGCACTCCCTCGCGGTCGGCGGTCCTCACGGGCCAGTACCCCCACACGACCGGACTGACCGAGAACAACCAGCGCCTCCCGCCGGACGCGACGTGTTTCCCCGAACTCGCGGAGTTCGAGGAGTACGAGACGGCGTTCATGGGGAAGTGGCACCTCGGCGACGAGATCTTCGCCCAGCACGGCTTCGAGGAGTGGGTCGCCCTGGAGGACCAGTACCACCACCACTACGCCGAGGACCGCCCCGAGGACGCGCACTCGGAGTACCACGAGTACCTGCTGGAGCAGGGCTACGAGCCCGACACGGAGGACGACGGGTTCGAATACTTCTCGCGTGGGTGGGTGGCGGCGAACGTCCCCGAGGAGCACTCCAAGCCGGCCTTTCTCGCCCGGGAGGCGAGCCGGTTCATCCGCGAGCACCAGGACGAGCCGTTCATCCTGCACGTCATGTTCCTCGAACCGCACCAGCCCTACACCAGTCCCCGCGACGACCAGTACGACCGCGAGGAGATCCCCCTGCCGGAGAACCTCGAGCACGACGGGTTCGCGGACCAGCCCCTGGACGTGCGTTTCGCCCGCGAGTCCCTGCGACGGGGCGTGGACTTCCGTGCGGGCCACGTCCTCGGCGAGGACCCCGGCCCCGAGGAGTGGCGCGAACTCGTCGCCCGGTACTGGGGGCTGGTGAGCCTCGTCGACACCCACGTCGGCCGGATCCTCGACACGCTCTCGGACTGTGGGCTGGCCGAGGAGACGATCACCGTCTACACCAGCGACCACGGCGAGATGGTCGGCAGCCACGGCCTGTACTCGAAGATGGTGCAGTTCGAGGAGGCGATCAAGGTTCCGCTGTTGATGCGGCTGCCGGGCGTCGAGCGCAACGGCGACCGGATCGACGCCCCCGTGGGCCAGGTCGACCTCGTGCCGACGCTCCTGGAGGCGATGGGCCGCCCGCGACCCGACCACCTGGAGGGGTACAGCTGGATGCCGTTCCTCCGGGGCGAGGACGATCTCCCGGAGGAGAACGTGTTCGTCGAGTGGAACGGCCCACACAGCATCGGCTTTCACGGCCGGCACAACGACTACCTCGAGAACCCCACGCCGCGGCCCCACTCCGATCCCGAGCACAAGCAAGTCTGGGACGCGCTCCTGGAGCGGGAGGGCCGGGAGCCGCTCCCCGAACCCGAACTCAGGCGGCTGATGACCGACCCGATACGGACGGTGATCACGCCCGACGGCTGGAAGCTGAACTACCGCCGGAGCGGCCGCCACGAACTGTACGACCTCGATTCGGACCCCGCCGAGACGGAGAACCTGGCCGGCGACCCCGATCACCGGGACACCGTCGAGCGGCTCTCCGAGCTGATCTTCGCGTGGCAAAAACGCACCGGGGATCCGGTGTACGTGTAGCCCGGTCGCCTCGATCCTATTTCCCGGCGGTCGCCTCGCCTTCCCGGACGACCTGCTCGAGATACGGATCGCCCGCGAACGCCATCTCGGCGTCCAGCAGCCGGCCGCAGGCCGGACAGCAGAACTCCCGGAGCCGGAGGTCGTCGGGACAGTCACGGTGCAGTCCGGCCTCCGACACCGGCCGATCGGCGACCGCCGTCTCCGCCTTCCAGTCCGGTCCCATCTCCGCGAGGACCGCCTCACACGCCCCGCAGGCGACGTAGCGCGTCGCCCCGTTCTCGACGACGGCGACGTGCTCGCCGAGGCGGAGCCCGGTGTCCTCGACGTCCCCGGGTGACGCCGGCGCCTCGAACCCCTCCTCCGCCCGGCGTCGGTCGAAGCGGCGCTCGCGACACGCCGCGACGTCGCCGTCGATCTCGCCCCCCTCGGTGACGGGGACGCCGTACACCGCCTCGGCCGCCTCCGGGGTCACGATCCCGCGCGCCACGTCGGCGGCGACCGCCTCGGGGTCACGCGCGAGCGGGTCGCCGTAGCCGCCACTCCCCGGCGTGCGGACGTACACGGCGTCGTCGTCGTCGATCGCGTGGTTCCCCCAGACGATGTCCTCGGCTTCGGCGTCGGGATCGGTCGGGTCCGGGAACGCCGTCTCCCCCTCGGGGTTCGATCCCCGGAACGCGGTGTAGGCGACGGTACACCCGGGGTACCCCCCGAACACGCCCGTCGACTTGGGGATCTCGGTGCCGCGCCCGGAGGTGCTGACGACCACCTCGTCGACGTCGAGCGCGTTGACGGGCGTGACGGCGTACTCGTGGCCGGCGCCGCCCCGGTTCTTGCCGGGGCCCCCCGACTCGGAAACGAACCGCCGCCCCAGAAAGCGGATGGGCTGGTTTCCCTCGTGGCGCTCGGCGTTGGCCCACCGCGTGACGACGTTCGTGATCTCGCCCCCGAGGTCGATCCCGTCGCCGATGGCGCGGCCGCCGCCCGCGCCCGCGAAGGTGTCGGTCACCATGCCGACCGAGGTCTCGCCGCCGTCCGTGATCTCGAAGCCGATGCCCGCGTGGGCGCCGTGCCAGACGCCGGTCGCCCGGTCGGCGTACGCTTCGCTGGCCCCCAGCATACGCGAGATGGCCAGCGTCGCCAGGCTGTTGCAGATCTGGAGGGTCGCGACGGTCGCGATCGACACCGGTGCCGGCCGCTGGGCGTTGACCAGGCTCCCCTCCGGAGCTTCGACGTCGATCCGTTCGACGATCCCGTCGTTCCAGGTCATGTCGTGACAGACGAGGGGAAGGAGGGGCGCGAGCACGCCGCCGCGCGTCCCGATCTCGGTGCAGTTCAGCCCCACCTCGCTCTGTTCGTCGGTGCCCGCGAAGTCGAAGGTGAGCGCGTCGTCCTCCTTGCGGAGCGCGAGCTTGATCGTGTACGTGCGGTCCTCGGGCGCGGATCCGAGATACTGGCGCGCCTCCCAGGTTCCGTCCGGAAGCTCACGGAGACGTCGCCGGAAGGATCCGGCCGACTGGTCGATCAGGTCGGCCCCGACGCCGGCGACCGTCGCCGCGCCGTACTCCTCCATCAGGTTCTGCATCCGGTCGGTGGCGACGTTGTTGGCAGCGATCTGGGAGCGGATGTCGGCCTCGAGACGCCCGGGATCGCGGCTCATGTTCCGGATCGTCTCCAGAACGTCGGTGCGCATCTCGCCGCCCTCGATGAGCTTCAGTCCCGGGGTCTGGAACCCCTCGTGGAACACCGACCGGGAGTTCGGCGCGAACCCGCCCGGGTCGATCGATCCCAGGTCCGCCACGTGGACGAAGTTCGCGGCGAACGCGCGCAACTCGCCCCGATGGAAGATCGGCGTGATCAGGTACACGTCGGGAGCGTGGAGGGCGGCGGTGTAGGGATCGTTCAGCAGGAACCGGTCGCCGGGATCGATGTCGCCCTCGAAGCGATCGATGACGTGCTTGGTCGCCTCGGAGGCGCCGACGTAGTGGTGCAGAAAGCCGACGCCGCCGGTGAGCAGGTCCCCCTCTTTCGTGTACAGCGCCACCATCAGATCGTGGCCCTCGTTGGTCGTCGCGGACCCGGAGACGCGCTTCAGCGCCGACACCGCCTCGTCGGTGACGCGGGTGAGCCGGTGTTTGATGATCTTGAACGTGACCGGATCGACGCGTTCCGGGGCGGCGGGCTCACTCATCGATCGGGATGTCGATGCCGGCGTCGACGGCGTCCTCGATGCCGGCCGCCGCGCGGAGGACCGTCTCCTCGGCGAAGTGCCGGCCGACGAGCATCAGCCCGACCGGCAGCCCGTCGGCAGTCCCGCAGGGCACCGAGATGGCGGGGTGGCCGGTCATGTCGAAGGGCATCGTGTTGCGGCCCCGTCCCGACTTCCCCTGTGCGCGATTCACGAGATCCGGGTCCGACTCCACGTCCGCCCGCTCGAAGGCCGTCATGGGCGTCGTCGGCATCGCCAGCAGGTCGACCGATTCGAGGGCGTCGTCGTAGGCCGCGCGGAGCTCCCTCGTGAGGTTCGTCGCGACGTTGTAGTACCGCCCCTTGAGGTGCTCCCGGAGGTACCCGCCCATGAGGAAGACGTGCTTCACCGTCGGGGCGAAGGCGTCGCCGCTGGCCCGCCGGGCGTTCGCGAACGCGCTGGCGAAGCCCGTGTCGGCGTGCCCGCCGACGAACTGGCCGGTGCCCTCGCTCTCCCACATCGCGGCGATGTCCTCGAACTGGATCGCGAGCGCGATCGCGAGCGCGTCCTCGTGGAAGGGCACCGACACCTCCTCGCGCCCGGCGCCGGCGTCGGTAAGCGCCTCGATCGCCTCCCGGGTGCGCGCCTCGACGCCGGGGTCGGTGTACTCGCCCGCGAACCCCTCCGCGAGAACGCCGACGGTGAGATCATCGACCGCCGTCTCGGAGGCCGCCTCCAGGTACTCCCCGGGCGTGACGCCGGCCTGGCGCGGATCGAGGGGGTCGTCGCCGACGATGGCGTCGAGGACGCGGGCGGCGTCGGACACCGAGGGGGCGATCGGGCCGACGTGGTCGAAGGAGTGTCCGAGCGGGGCGATCCCCCGGTATGAGACGAGGCCGTGGGTGGGTTTGAGCCCGACACAGCCGTTCCAGGCCGCGGGCACCCGGACGGAGCCCGCCTGGTCGGTGCCGAGGGCGACGTCGACGTCCCCGGTCACGACGGCGACGGCGGACCCGCCGGAGGAGCCCCCCGCGAGGTGGTCGTCGCTGTGGGGGTTGACGATCGCACCCCCCAGGCCGAGCTCGCCGCTGCCCGAGACGGCCATCTCGCTCATGTTCGTCTTCGCCGTGATCGTCGCGCCCGCCTCGAGCAGCCGCTCGACGACGAACGCGTCCGCGTCGGGGACGTACCCCTCCATGACGCGGGTCCCGCAGGTCATCGGAACGCTCGCGACGGAGACGTTGTCCTTCACGCCGACGGTGTAGCCCTCGAGCCCCCCGGCGTCGGCACCCTCGACGCGACAGTACTGGACGATGGCGTTGTGGGGATCCTCCGCCTCGTCCGGGCGGTACCCCGGCTGTCTGTCCGTGTGTTCGAGCTCCCGGTCGGGGTCGCCCAGCGCGTCGAGTCGCTCGAGCGCCCCGAGCCGGGAGACGATCAGCTCCCGGTAGGCATCCAGCTCCGCCTCGTCGATCCCGAGGTGGTACCGCTCGGACAGCTCGCGAACGTCCTCCCTGGTGGGTGGTGGCACCCGTGATGGCAGCTTGCTCACGGACCCGTCTCCGAAAGCGGGGCACATAACGCTTGTCCAGCACGTCTCCGACGCGTTTCCCACCAGTGGCCCCCGATCCGCCGCGTTTTACAACGAACGTGCGATTAGCGTCGCCGGAGGTGCACTGTTTTATAATTATCTAAAATACGTCTCGGACGGTCAGTTTAATGAGTAATAACGTCTTGATACAGTAGTTATAATGGGTTGATATAGGTCGTATGTTAAGTTATTATGTCGGAAGGAATTTAACCACTGCTCGTGTGCACATGCTTGATGCCAGAGAATCCGGTCGACGAGAGTAGTAGTTTACAGGTAAACGGTCCGCGGCGCCGGTTCCTCAAGATGGCCGGCGCGGGCGCGTCGATGGCAGGACTCGCCGGCTGTGGGGGAGACGGCGACGGCGACGACGGCGGCGACGGCACGGACACCGCCACCGACACGCCGCCCTCGACGGAGGCAAAGGAAGGCGGGACCCTCAACGTCGCGATCACCGCGACCTGGGAGACCCTGTTTCCGATGAAACACGCCGTCGCGCCGACGTACTACCAGGAGTACAACGTGGCACCCCGGCTCGCGACATACGACCTCGAGGAAAACGAGGTCGAGCCGGGCGCGCTCGAGAGCTGGGAGTGGGCCGACGACGAGGAGACGACGTTGCGGTGTACGCTCAAGGAGGGAATGACGTTCCACCCGGGGCCCGACGGACAGGACTACGGGGAGTGTACGGCCGAGGACCTCGTCTGGACGATCAACTCGATCATCAACGAGGGGTACGGCGGCGGGTGGATCCAGAAGTTCCTGTGGCCGAGCCCGCCGATCACCGGCGCCGAGGAGGTAGATGAGTACACCTTCGACATCACGATGGAGCAGACGTACGTCCCCATCATCATCGGCAACCTCACCAACACGTTCGTCATCTCGAAGGAGGCCGTCGAGGACCTCGGTTCCGACCAGTTCGCGCGGACGCCGGTCTCGGTCGGGCCCTACCGGGTCACCTCCAGCGAGTTCGGCGCCAGTGCCACCCTCGAGCGCTTCGAGGACGGCCTGGATCCGGGGGAGCTGGGCTACGCCGGCCCGGCCTACGCCGACACCATCGAGTTCGAGGTGATCACGGATCCGTCGACCCGGCTGAGCTCGCTCCGGAACGGCGAGATCAACATGATCCCGGGCGCGGAGCCACAGAACCTCCAGACCATCGTCGATGACGACTCGCTCCCGATGTACGAGGCTCAGGGCTGGAACTTCGACTGGCTGTACCTCGGCGGGACGGGCGGCGACCAGCCCGCGAAGGAGGCGCTCAACCAGAAGGAGGTCCGGCAGGCGGTCGGCTACGCCGTGGACCGCACCTCGATCGCGGACAACGCCTACTTCGGGTTCGCGGAGCCGGACGACGACATGCTCACCGACGAGTTCTCTCGGGACCTCGTCGACACCGTCGACGGCCAGGAGGTCTGGGACCCCGAGATCTTCCCGCTCGAGGCCGATCCCGAGACCGCCCAGTCGATGCTCTCGGATGCGGGCTATGAGGATCTCACCGTCGAGATCACGACCCGGACGAACGCCTCGGAGGTCCGGGGCGCCCAGGTGATCCAGCAGAACCTCGCCGACGCGGGCTTCGACGCGTCGCTCAACCAGGTCGACGCGACGACGTTCTCGAACATCGAGCGGGAAGGCAACTACGACATCCTGTACTCCTCGCTGTCGTCCCTTTCCCCCGACTACGAGCAGGTTATCAACTACTACCTGCCCGACGGCGACCTCAACAGCCAGGGCTACGACAACCCGGAGGTCACCCAACTCATCCAGGACTCCCGGGTCACCACCGACGAAGCCGAGCGCGACGAGCTCTTCCGGGAGATGTTCGAGCTGATGGTCGAGGACGCGCCGTGGGCGTACCTCAACCACACGACCAAGGCGTGGGTGTTCTCCTCGGGGAGCGACTTCGACCGCGGGACGGTCACGCCGCTGGCCGGCTACCTCGACCTGACCGACATGTACACGACGGAGTAGGGGTGCGGGAACCGGTCCACAATGTCGCTGCTACGCGTCCGGAACCTGACGACGGAGTTCCCCACCGACGAGGGCGTCGTCACCGCGGTCGACGACGTCTCCTTCAGCATCGACCGTGGCGAACGCACGGCCGTGGTGGGGGAGAGCGGCGCCGGCAAGAGCGTCACCGGCCTGTCGATCCTGGGGCTCGTCGAGAGCCCCGGAGTCGTCTCCGAGGAGAGTTCGATCCGGTGGAACGGCGAGGAACTCCTCGGGAAGGACGAAGACGAGATGACGGGCATCCGCGGCAACGACATCGCGTGGATCCCACAGGACCCGCTGTCCTCGCTCAACCCGATGAAGACGGTCGGCGAGCAGATCGTGGAGACGATGCGCCACCACGGCTACGAGCTCATCGATCGCGAGCGCTACCAGCGCGCGGCCGAACTGCTCGCCGACGTCGGCATTCCCGACCCCCACGACCGCATCCACGACTACCCCCACGAGTACTCCGGGGGGATGCGCCAGCGCGTGCTGATCGCCATGGCGCTGTCCTGTGATCCCGACCTGATCATCGCCGACGAACCGACGACGGCACTGGACGTGCTCACCCAGGCACAGATCGTCCGGCTCCTGCTCGAAGCGACCAGCGAGGACACTGCCCTCCTGTTGATCACCCACGGGTTCGGCCTCGTCGCCGAGCTCTGCCGGACGGTGATGGTGATGTACGCCGGCGAGATCGTCGAGAAGGCCGGCGTCACCGAGCTGTTCGACGACCCCCAGCACCCCTACACCGAGGAACTGCTCGCCTGTAGCCCACACGTCGACCGTGGCGAGGGTCTCAACACGATCCCCGGGTCCATGCCGATCGGGAGCGATCGGCCCACGGGCTGTCAGTTCCATCCGCGCTGTCCGAAGGCCATCGAGGAGTGTTCCCGGACCGATCCCGACCTCAAGGCGACGGGCGACGGCCGCGAGGTCGCCTGCCTGCTCTCCGACGCACACGACAACCCACACCACTGATACGATGAGCGACACCGACACACCCACACTCGAAGTCCGCGACCTGCGAAAGCACTTCTCCCGGGGCGGCTCGCTCGGCCTCATAGACCGGCTGCTGGACGGATCGACCGCCGGCCCGGTCAAGGCAGTCGACGGCGTCTCCTTCGACCTGCTGGAAAACGAGACCCTCGGAGTCGTCGGCGAGAGCGGCTGTGGAAAGAGCACCATGGGCAAGGCGATCCTCCGGCTCATCGAGCCCACCTCCGGAGAAGTCCGGTACGGCGGCGAGCCACTGACGGACCTCTCGAACCGCCGGATGCGCGAGCTCCGCCAGGAACTCCAGATGATCTTCCAGGACCCCGGCTCGGCGCTCAACCCCCGGATGAAGGTCAAACACCTGATCCGGGAGCCCATCGAGAACTTCCACTCGCCGTCGCACGCGGAACTCGAGCGACGGACCGACGAACTGCTCGAGCAGGTCGATCTCCCGACGGACGTGAAGGACCGCTACCCACACGAACTCAGCGGCGGGCAACAACAGCGGGTGGTCATCGCCCGGGCGATCGCCCTCGACCCGGAGGTCATCGTCGCGGACGAGCCCGTCACCGGACTCGACGTCAGCGTCCAGTCGAACATCCTGGCGATGCTCTCGGAGATCCAGGAGGAACTCGACCTGTCGCTTCTGTTCATCGCCCACGACCTGGCGGTCGTGCGCCACATCAGCGACCGGGTCATGGTGCTGTACCTGGGCCACGTCGCCGAGCGCGGCGACGCCGAGGCCGTCTTCGCGAACCCACAGCACCCGTACACGCGCTCGCTCAAGGCGGCCATCCCGCGTTCACACCCCGACGATCCGAAAAGCGAGGCGGACGTGACCGAGGCCGAACCGCCGAGCCCGGCGGACCCGCCGAGTGGCTGCCCGTTCCACCCCCGGTGTCCGGCCCACATCGGCGACGTCTGTGAGGAGGAGTATCCCGAGCCGGTCGAGCTCTCGGACGGTCGGACCGTCGCCTGCCACCACTTCGAGGCGGGCGACGAGCCGGTTCCGGAGGGGGTCGAACTCTCATCCGAGGACCGGGGAAAGACGCCCGACGTCGCGACCGACGGAGGCGGGGAGTCAGTGCCGGACGAACGGGGAGGGAACGCCGATGGATAGCGAGCTCCGCAACTACCTGATCCGCCGGACGCTGCAGATCCCCGTCGTCCTCTTCATCGTCTCGATCGTCGTGTTCGCCGTCATCCACCTCCCCCGGGGGGGTCCGATCGAACTCATCGCGGGGCGGGCGACCGACGCGATCATCGCCGACCTCCGGGCCCAGTACCACCTCGACGAGCCGATCTACGTCCAGTACTGGCTGTGGCTCGAACAGCTGTTCTCGCTCTCGCTCGGACGGAGCATCATCGCCCGCCAGCCGGTGACCGACATGATCGCCTCCCGCCTGCCGGTGACGGTGTTCCTGGCGTTCACCTCGACGATGCTCGCGGTGCTGATCGCGCTTCCCGCGGGGTACATCAGTGCCGTCGAACAGTACACCTGGAAGGACCACGCCGCGACGGTGCTGGCGTTCATCGGGCTCTCGATCCCGAACTTCTTTCTCGGGATCCTCCTGATCAAGCTGTTCGCGGTGGATCTGGGGGTGCTCCCCATCACGCCCCGCGGCGACCTCTTTTCGAGCGCCTCGAAGACGATACAGCTGTTCGCGATGCCGACCGTCGCGCTCGGCACGGCGCTTGCGGCACAGACGACCCGCATCCTGCGATCGAGCATGCTCGATGTCTTCTCGGAGAACTACGTTCAGGTCGCCCGCGCGAAGGGACTCCCACGGAAAGTCGTCAACCGCTCGATCGTGTTCAAAAACGCCCTGATCCCCGTCATCACGGTCGTCGCCCTCCAGATGGGCTTCGCGCTCGGCGCGACCGTCATCGTCGAGGAGGTGTTCGCGCTCCCCGGCCTCGGCCGCCTGATGGTCGACTCCGTGATCAAGCGCGATTTCCCCGTCGTCCAGGCGATCGTCATGTTCTACGCGATCGCGTACCTCCTGTTGAACTTCACCGCCGACGTCCTGTATGGGTTCATCGATCCCCGGATCCGGTATGGGGGTGGTTCGACGTGAGCCTCGCGAACCGGATCCGGCCCTCGCGGGACGCCATCGTCAGGCTCCCCTTCGTCGAACGGCGCCACCTCGCGGTACTCGGCGACCTGTTGAGCGAGCGGAAGGCCGCCATCAGCCTCGCAGTCCTCCTTTTGTTGATCTTCAGTGCCGTCTTCGCACCGGTCATCGCGCCGTACGATCCGACGGAGCAGAACTTCGCCGAGGCGTTCGCGGCACCCAGCGCCGATCATCCCTTCGGAACCGACAGCTTCGGGCGGGACATCCTCTCGCGGATCATCTTCGCGGCGCGAATCAGCCTGCTCGTCGGCCTCGGCTCCGTCGGCATCGCCGTGTCGATCGGCATCCCGGCAGGGCTGTTCGCGGGGTACTACTCGACGTCGATCGTCGAGACCGTCATCATGCGGATCATGGACGCGGTGCTCGCGTTCCCGGGGATCATCCTCGCGCTCACGCTCGTCTCCGTGCTCGGCTCGAGCGTGACCAACGTCGTGATCGCGCTCTCGATCGGGTACGTTCCGGGGTTCGCCCGGATCGCACACAGCGCGACGCTGAGCCTCAAGGAGGAGGAGTTCA
>CAYSJP010000010.1:0-19709 GCA_964431395.1 uncultured Halobacteriales archaeon | reverse complement strand
TTTTCATGGTGCTGATCGAGCATTTCGACGGGAAGTTCCCGCTGTGGCTCGCCCCCGAGCAGGTCCGGATCCTCCCCATCTCTGACCGCCACGAGGAGTACGCCCGCGCGGTCGCGGAGGAACTCGACTCCTTCCGGGTCGAGGTCGAGGACCGCGACTGGACGGTCGGCCGGAAGATCGCCGAGGGCCACGAGGATCGGGTCCCGTACATGCTCGTGGTCGGCGACGACGAGGCCGAGGCCGGGACGGTCTCGGTCCGGGACCGCGAGGAACGGGAGGCGGGTGACGTCGAACTCGAAGCGTTCCGGGACCACCTCGAATCGGAGCGCGCGGAGCGGCGAGCGGGACCGGACTTTCTCGATTGAGGCTCCACCCGAGACGGCGGCGGTCAGGCGTCCTCGTCGCTGGATTCCACGGGATTTTCGAGCAGGAGGGTGCCGAGCGCGTCGACGCTTTTCTCGGTGTTGATGCCGGGTAGCGTCCAGCCCAGCACGGCGTCGCGTTCGCCGTCGTCGTCGTCGGATTCGTTGAGGAGGAGGCTGAATGGGCCGTTGTCGCCGGGTTCCCCTCTGGGTTCGCCGTACAGTGCGTTCCAGGGGATCGTCGCCTCGTAGGTCGTGACGCCGCCATCGCGGCCGGTGGTCGCGTCGATTGCGTCGACGCCCGCGCTTTCGTCGCCCTCGACCCACTGGTGGACGTCAGTTTCGCCGTCGACGCGTGCGATGCCGTACTCCGGGCCGTACCCCTCGCCCCCGGCGGCGATCTGGAGGCTGTCGGCCTGCCACATGTCCGCGCCGGCGACCGCGACGTGCTGGTCGTCGGTGACCTCCGCCTGCACGTACAGGTTGTCCTCGTCGTAGCCGAAGGCGAACTCCGCCGATACGTCGTCCCGGCCGTCGACCTCGCTCTCCTCGACGTACTCGTAGGTGGGGCCGTGTGGCAGGTCGAACTCCGGCGCGAGAAAGAACCCGGTGGCCCCGGTGTCCGAGACGCCGCCGTCGCTGTCGCCCGTGTAGGGGACCCGGAGAGCGGGGGTCATCGTCGTGTTCGTGTCCTCCTTTGAGACGTCGGCCGGCGGCGAGGACCGCGCCGAGAAGACGAACCCGTTCCGGAGGGTGATCTCGACGACGAGCTCGTCGGGATCGCCGGGCACGTCGAACTCGTAGATCAGGTAGTCCTGGGCGTCGGCGAACCGCCACTGCTGGTCCTCGCTGAAGTCGTCGATCGCCGCGCTGTTCTCGTAGACGTACTCCTCGTCGGTGTAGGGGGCCCGGGCGTAGGTCACCTCCTCGCCGTCCGTCTCGAGGGACACGTCCCAGATCGACGGCCCCCAGCCGTCTTCCGTGAACGAATCCTCGATCCGGATCTGGATCTTCCCGGCCGGGAGAAACGCTGAAAGGTCCATCTCGTACTCGTACCAGTTGCTGGGGTCCTGCCCGTTCTGGACCTCCCCGGCGGGGTTCTCCCACATCCGGTCGTCGATCCCGTTCTCCCAGAGATCCCCGAAGCGGACCACCTCGGCGAACTCGTTGTTCATCCAGATGTCGATCGTGACCGGCAGGGTCGCGGTGACGTCGGCCGTGTCCTCCCCCGCGGAGTAGGTGACGCTCGCGGACAGTTCGTACTCGCCGTCGACGTCATCGGGGAGCGAGAGTTCCCACGCCGCGTCCTGCACGCTCTGGCTCTCGAGGGTCTCGAACTCCGTACCCTCGATGGGTGTCAGCTCCCAGCCCTCGGGTCCCTCGAGTTCGACGCTGCCGTCCGCGATATCGAACAGGTACGGGTTGGTGATGGTCGCGTTAAGCGTCTCCGCGTTGGGACTGATGGCCGCGACGTCCAGCGAGATCAGCGGTGCCGGATCCGGGGGGAGCTGTGGTCCCGTCTCCGTGTCGGTCGGCGTCGGGGTGTCGGTCTCCATCGCCTCGGTGTCGGTCGGTGTCGGAGTGTCGGTCTCCATGGTCCCGGTGTCGGTTGGCGTGTCGGCCTCCGTCGGTGTCGGCGTGTCGTCGTCGTCCCCGCCGAGACAACCCGCAACGCCGGTCACGCCCAGCGCGCCCATGGCCTTCAGGAACCGCCGCCGACCACCCCGCTCGCCCGAACGTACATCATTTTTCGACTCCATACTGGAGTGTCAAACGGGTGACTACTTATAATTACCGCGGCCCGGAGAGGGCTAGTTCACCCGCATCGTCGTGTCGGAGTCCCCGTCCCGGCGTGGACTCCTCAGGTGACGCCCGGGGTCATTATCAGGACTCGGATTCGGAGCGCTCCTCGTCCTGGATCTCGGCGAGTTCCTTCTCCACTTCCGTCTCGTCGACGCCGACTTCCTCGACCGCCGCCTCGGCCTCCGTCGATGCCGTCTCGGACTCCGCCCCGTCGGATCCATCGGCGTTCCCGACCTCACCTTTCAGCGTCTCGAGTTCGCTCTCGACCTGGCTCTGTGTGGAGATCTCCTCGAGTTCCTGGTCGATCTGGTCCCCGTCTTCGAGCGCGTTGTCCAGGGCGCCCGTCTCCTGGAGCTCGTCCAGCGCCTCCGCACGGGCCTCCATGTCTTCGGTTTCCTGTTCCGCCCGTTCGATCGACCGGGAGACGTCCTCCATCTCGTCGCCCGCGCCGGTGAGCGCCTCCGAGACCTGGGTTTCCGCCTCGGCGGCCTCGTAGCGCGCCTTCATGGTCTCCTTTTTGGTGCGGAACTCCTCGATCTGCCGCTGGAGATCCTCCTTTTTCTGGACCAGCTGGTCCTGCTTGGTCTGGAGGCTATCGATCTGGCCGTCGAGGTCCTCGATCTGGCTCAGTTTCGCCTGCTTCTTCTCCAGGGCGCGCTCCGCGAGGTCGTCCCGCCCCTGGCGAACCGCCTCGCGGGCCTGCTCGTTGTGCTTCTCGACGTTCTCCTGGAGCCGGTCGCGTTGTTTCTGGAGGCGCTTCTTCTGGGTCGTGAGGTCGGCGATCCCCTTTTTTACGTCCTGGAGCTCGTCCCGCATCTGCTCGTATGAGTAATCGAGCTGTTGCTTCGGGTTCGAGGTCCGGTTCAACAACGAGTTGAAGGTGGACCGGATCTGGTATGACAGCCGCGAGAGTATTCCCATGACCGGCTTTAGCGGATACAAAAGTAAAAATCCCCCCGTCGACGACCGCCGTGTGTGACCCACCCACCCGGACGAACGCCCTTCCCGAGAGAGCGTCCCCCGGCTCGCGTTCTCCGGAGGACGTGCGGATCCCCAACTCTCTTTTTGGGGGACGCGTTTCTGCAACCATGACGGATTCCGATCCGACCGAAGGTATCATCCTGGAGCGCCGCCGGATCATCCGGGCCCTCGCTGGGGCCGGTGTGCTCGGGGTCGCCGGCTGTTCCGGCGACGGTGACGGCGACGGCCCGGACACCGACGAACCGACCGACACGACCGAGAGCGGGACGCCGACGGGGACCAGCGGCGGCGGAACCGCGACCCCGACTCCGACCTCGACCGACACATCCGAGGCGATCCCCGGCGAGGACTACGAGCCGCCGGCGGAAAGCGAGTGGCCGACCCGGGCCGAACCCAGTGACGGAGGAATCAGTCCCGATCCGCCCGGCGACGCGACGATCCTCTACGACGGCGACACCAGGACGCTCGAGGGCTGGGAGCACTCCGGGGTGTCACCGCTCGGTGGCGTTGACGGCGCCGACGCGGAGTGGTACGACCGCGACGGCTACTTCGAGACGAACGTCGGGACCGGGGACCTCCGACCGAGCGGGGAGGAGTCCGGCGAGGGAGAGCAGATGGGCGACTGTCACCTCCACCTGGAGTGGCGCGTCCCGGAGGATCTCGAGGAGGACGTCTCGACTCCCGTCGGCAACAGCGGCATCTTCATGATGCAGCGCTACGAGATCGCGATTAACAACAACAACGACAACGACACGCAGGCGGACAAGACCGCGGGGGCGTACTACGGCTCCGATCCGGTGCTCTCCCTGCCGATCCGCCCGGTCGGCGAGTGGCAGGAGTTCGACATCATCTGGCGCGTGCCACGGTTCGACGACGAGAACAACCTCCTCCGGCACCCGATGTTGACGATGTTCTTCAACGGCGTCTGCGTGAACGCTCACGTCGACGTGCTCGGCCCGAACTGGGGCCCGGATGGGGCCCGCCCGTTCGACCACGACCCACACGGCCACCAGACCGACGAGAACGGCGACTTCGTCGAGGAGGAACCGTTCTACATCCAGGAACACAACTCCGATGACAGCCGCCTCCACTGGCGGAACGTCTGGTACCGGGACCTGCCCGAACGTCCGGTCCCGGACGACGCCGAAAGCGTGCCCCTGGACGCCACCGACGACAAGGCGAACACCTACGACACCTCACAGGGCGAACCGGGAGTACAACCGGAGATGATCGACGCCGGCGGGCAGGGAACGACCGGCGAACCGCCGGAGGACGCCGAGACGCTGTTCGACGACCTCACCCTCCAGCCCGGCGACGGCGGCTACGAGAGCGAGGACGCCTACGGGGACTCACAGCTCCACCTGGAGTGGCAGGTCCCCGAGGACGTCGACGCGATGGGGCCCTTCCGGGGCAACAGCGGCGTTCTGCTGATGGGTAACTACGAGATCAGCATCCTCGACACCGCCGACAACCCCGTCGAGGCCGACCAGTGGGCCGGCGCCTACACCCACGGCGAGCCCCCCCACCACGACGCCGTCCGCGGGCGGGGCGAGTGGAACCACCTCGACCTCGTCTGGCAGGGTCCGCGCTTCGAGGACGGTGCGATCCTCACGAGGCAGGCGCAGGTGACGGCACTGCTCAACGGCGTCCTCGTCCAGACCCGCCTCCGTCCCGAAGGGGCGAACGCCGGCGACGACGTCGAGAGGTACAGCCCACACGGCCCGGAACGCCCCCTCGTCCTGGGAGAGCCGGACAGCGAACTCCGACTCCGGAACGGCTGGGTCCGCTCGTTCCGCTGAGCCGCGCTCAGCGCCGTTTCCCACGCGCTCCGCCGAGCCGCGCTCGCCGGCTTTTCGGATTCGGTCAGACGACCGCGTCGACCCCGAGGAACACGAGATAGCCGGCGATCCCGGCGAGCGCGAGCGAGCCGACCCACGCGCCGACGGTGTAGAGGATCTTCCCCCGGCCGACTCCGGCGTTGCCCGCGGCGTAACCGCTCCCGACGACCGCGCTCACCATGATCTCGTTGAACGAGACGGGGATGCCGAAGAAGATCGCGATCTGGGCGATGGCGAAAGACGGAATGAGCGCCGCCGTCGATCGTCGTGGCCCCAGCGAGGAGTAGTCCTGGGCGATCGCCTTGATCATCCGCGGGGCGCCGGTCCAGGAGCCGACGAGCAGGCCGATCCCGCCGCCGACCAGCACGGCGATCACCGGGAGGTCGAAGGGGTCCAGAAGCGGGAGCAGGGGGCCGATCGCGAGGCCGACCTGGCTCCCACCCGCGGAGAAGGCGACGAGCCCGCCGAGAACCAGCAGGAAGCGGCGCTGGGTGCGGGCCGCATCACCGCCCATCCGCCACCAGAGCACGCCGGCCGGGACGGCCCCGGCCACGACCGAGACGCCGGCGCGGACCGCGAGCACCTCCCATCCGAGCAGAGCCTCGCCACCGGCGGCCGTGATCGCGACCGACGCGAGGGAGGAACTCTCGCCGGACGCCCCCAGGAACACGAACTCGATGTTGCCGACGATCGCGCCGACGATCCCCCCGAGGGCCGGGATCGCGGCCCGCTCCGGGACGCCCTCGCTCCGGAGCACACGCGCCGTCCCGTAGGCGGTCCCGCCGCCGAGAAACGGCGTCAGCACCCACAGCGTGCCGATCTCGTAGTACTTCGCCCACGCCGGGGCGCCGCCCAGCGCCAGCCCCGTCCCGATCACTGCCCCCGTGACGGTGAAGGAGGTGGCGATGGGATAATCCGAGAACACGCCGACGGCGACGAGCGTGGCCGCGATGAGCAGCGCCGTCGTCGCCGCGACCGGAGTGAGGGTGGCGTCCCTGATGAGTTCCCGTCCCACGGCTTCCGAGACGTTCGCGCCCTGCAGCGCCGCTCCGAGAAATCCGAGGATGCCGACGACGAAACCCGCACGCATGACCGAGATGGCGTTCGCCCCGACAGCGGGGGCGAAGGGGGTCGATCCGCTCGATCCCGCGCCGATCGTCCACGCCATGAACAGGCTGGCGAGCGCCGCGACCCCGACGACCGTCACCGACGCCATTCTGCCTCACACGCGTGTGTCCGTGGTGTTCCGCCCCGACCGTACGCTTCTGCCGGCGGATTTACGATCACGGGTACGGCCATACCGTCACCGGGTAAAACAGTTACGAGTACGGCCATACCGTCACCGGGAGTCCGATCCGGCGTGAGGACAATAGCTATACGCCGTCGGAGTCAAACTGACCCAGTAGACGGATCCCGAATGTACGCCGCTGGTGACGCGTTGCCCGTCGACGGCCTCCCTCCCGGATCGATACTAGTCTTCGGACCGCCGATGACCGGGAAGTACAAGCTGATACTCGACTTTATCGTCGAGGGCGACCGGCTCGGGGAGGGGAGTCTGTTCGTGACGACAAACGAGTCCGCGGGATCGATCTTCGCGGATTTCGAGGACCGGGGCGGTGGGGAACCCGAGTTTCTCAAGCTGGTCGACTGCGTCTCCGAACGGCGCTCACAGGATGGCAGGCTCCCCGAGGAGCGCGTGGAGTACGTGAGCTCGCCGGGAGACGTGACGGGTCTCGGGATCGGCGTCTCCGAGCAGCTCCGGCGGTTCGTCGAGACCGGGACGGCGCGCACCCGCATCGTCCTCCACTCCCTGTCGACGCTGTTGATGTACTCTGACGTGGAGACGGTGTTCCGGTTCCTCCACGTCCTCACGGGCCGGATCGACGAGGTCGACGGCGTCGGGCTGTTCACGATCGATCCGACCACCCACGACGCCGAGACTGTGAGCACGATCAAACAGCTGTTCGACATCGCGATCGAGCTCCGCGAGGGCGAAAGCGCCACCGAGGTCCGGTTCGTGGGTCCGAACACCCCCGACGGCTGGACGAACTACGAGTCATCATGACTGTCGTAGATGTGTACCGGTGAGCGCCACCCCCGGTGGCATCGTTCACCGGTAAAACGCCACGCCAGTCATTATGGGGTGGTGGTTTCGATCGCTACCCTATAGTAGCGATTGGAACTGTTTTTCGCGTCGATCGTACGCAGTCGTGCGATCAATCGTGTAACGACTTCCAATCGCTACTACAGTTCTTCCGGGTCGACGCCGTAGATCAGGCGTACCCGGTCGGGACTCGTTTTGCCGAGCCGCAGGTCCCGCGCGATGCGCGCCTCCGATCGATCCGCCGGACTGCCGTACCCGCCACCGCCCGGGGTCCGGAGGCTCACGACGTCGCCCGGCTCCAGCTCCCGCGTCGCCATCGGGTCGAGACGCTCGGCGTCCCCGGGGTCACCGTCGTCGGAGTCACCCCCATTCAGGAGGTAGTCCGCGCCCGGCTCGCCGGCCTGCCCGCCGGCGATTCCGTAAGGGGCTCGCTCCCGGCGGTCCGCGAGCAGGCTGCAGGTCATCCCGGCGCGCGCCTCGATGTCGCGGCGCACGCCGAGGCCGCCGCGGAACGCGCCGGCGCCGCCCGAATCGGGGCGGAGAGCGTACCGCAGCACCCGGAGCGGGTACGCGGTTTCGAGCACCTCCGCCGGCGTGTTCCGCGTGTTGCTCATGTGGACGTGGACGCCGTCCATGCCGTCGGCCCCATCACGCCCGCCGAACCCGCCACCGTTCGTCTCGTAAAAGGCGAAGGGCGCCCCGTCGCGTGGGTCCACGCCGCCGACGGTGACGTTGTTCATGGTCCCCTGGCCGGCGGCGGCGACGCGCTCGGGAACCGCCCCCGCCAGGGCGCCAAAGAGGACGTCCACGACGCGCTGGGACACCTCGAGGTTCCCGCCGACGACGGCCGCCGGCGGCTCCGCGTTCACGACCGTTCCCGGCGGAGCGTCGATATCGACCGGCCGGTAACACCCCGCGTTCGGCGGGATCTCCGGGTCGGTGACACACCGCACCGCGTAGTAGGTCGCGGACGTCGTGACCGCGATGGGCGCGTTGAGCGCGCCCGGGCCCTGCGGGTCGGTCCCCGAAAAGTCGGCGCGGATCCGGTCGCCGTCGACCGTGACCGTCGCGGCGATCGTCACCTCGCCGCCCCCGCGACCGTCGCCGTCGAGGGCGTCCTCGAAGCGGTACGTCCCGTCCGGTAGATCGGCGATCGCGGCGCGCATGCGCTCCTCGGAGTAGTCCTGGATCGCGGCCAGCGCGTCCCCGACCGTCTCCCGTCCGTAGCGGTCGACGACCTCGGCGAACCGCTCGCGGGCGGTCTGGTTCGCGGCGTGCTGTGCGCGCAGGTCACCCGCGCGCTCCTCGGGCGTCCGCACGTTCGCGAACAGCAGGTCGGCGACACCCTCCCGGCGCTCGCCGGCCTCGTAGAGCTTCACCGGCGGGATGCGGAACCCCTCGGCGTAGATCTCCGCGGAGTCGGCCGCGATGCTGCCCGCGCTCGCCCCCCCCACGTCGGCGTGGTGGGCGCGGTTCGCGGCGATCGCGACGAGGTCCTCGCCGTCGAACATCGGCGCGACCAGGGTGAGGTCGGGGAGGTGCGCGCCGCCGTGAAACGGATCGTTCAGGAGCACGGCGTCGCCGGGGTCCAGCGTCTCCGGCGGGAACGCCTCCAGGGCGGCGGCCACCGAGTGGGGCATCGCGCCCAGGTGGACCGGGATGTTCTCGGCCTGGCTGAGCATGGCGCCCGACGGGTCGAACAGGGCACACGAGCAGTCCCGGCGGTCGGTGATGTTGGGGGAGTAGGCGGTGCGCACGAGCGTGGCGTTCATCTCGCCGGCGATGGCCCGGACGGCGTTGCGCAGGACCTCGAGCGTGACCGGGTCGACGTCCGCGTCACCGCGTCCGGCGGCGCCGTCGGTCATCCGTCCACCTCCAGGTGGAGCGTGCCGTGCCCGTCCCGGTTGCCGGACGCCCCGGGCGGGACGACGACGGTGCTCTCGGAGCCTTCGACGATCGCCGGGCCCTCGAACGTGGTCCCGGTCGGGAGTCGCCCCCTGTCGTAGACGGCCGTTTCTAGGGTACTGCCGCCCCCGTCGACGGTCGGATCGAACCGGACCCGGCGGGTCTCCCGTCGCGCGTCGGCGAGGTCGTCGCCGCCCTCCGCGCGCAGGTCCGGCGGGTCGACGACCCCGCGGGCACGCACCCGCACCGCGGCGAGTTCCAGTGGCTCGCCGGGGCTCGCGTGACCGTAGCGCGCCTGGTGGCGCTCGTGGAACCGGGCGGCGACCGCCTCCAGGGCGTCCGCGTCGATCGGATCGGGCGCGTCCACGGTGAGGTCGAACGCCTGTCCCGCGTAGCGCACGTCGAGCGAGCGTTCGAACGCCCGGCGATCGGGGGGGATCCCCTCCTCCACCAGCCGCTCGCGGCCCTCGGACTCGAACGCCTCGAGGACTCGACCGACGCTACCGGGATCGACCGACTCCCAGTCCCGAACCCGTGACGCGCCGTAGTCGTAGACGACGTCGCTCGTGAGGAGGCCGAGCGCCGACAGCGCGCCGGCGGCCCGGGGAACCAGTACCCGGGGTACGTCCAGCGCGGCGGCGAGTTCGGCCGCGTGCAGGGGTCCCGCCCCGCCGAAGGCGACCAGTCCGAGATCACGTGGGTCGTGTCCGCGCTCGACCGAGACGACCCTGAGCGCCCGCTCGGTGTTCGCGTTGGCGACTTCGAGGATCCCGGCCGCGGCCGCCTCGACGCCCATTCCGAGGGGGTCCGCGACGTGCTCCGCGATCCCCGCGCGGACGGCGTCGCGGTCGGCAGCGAGGTCGGCGTCGAAGCGGGTCGGGTCGAGTCGCCCGAGGAGAAAGTGCGCGTCGGTGACCGTTGGCTCGGAGCCGCCGCGGCCATAACAGATCGGTCCCGGGTCCGCGCCGGCCGACCGCGGCCCCACGCGGAGCGCGCCGCCCTCGTCGATCCAGGCGATCGAGCCTCCGCCCGCGCCCACCGTGTGGACGTCGACCATCGGCGTCGACACCGGGTAGGGGCCGACGCTCACCTCGGTGGAGACGACCGGGTCGCCCCCCGCGACGAGCGAGACGTCACAGGAGGTGCCGCCCATGTCCATCGTGATGGCGTCGCTCACGCCCGCGAGCGAGGCGACGTGGGCGGCACCCCGGACGCCCGCCGCCGGCCCCGAGAGCAGCGTCCGGACGGGGCGTTCCCGCGCGGTTTCGGCGGCCATCGACCCCCCGTTCGATCCCATCACCTGCACTCCCGCCGGAATCCCGAGGTCGGCGATCAGTCCTTCGAGCGCGCCGAGATACGACGCCATCACGGGTCGGAGCGCGGCATCGAGCGCCGTAGCGAGGGTTCGCTCGTACTCCCGGATCTCGGGGAGCACTTCGCTGGACACGGAAACGGGCAGGTCACACTCCTCCGCGACGATTTCCCGGACCCGCTGTTCGTGGGCGTCGTTCTCGAAGGCAAAGAGGAGCGAGACGGCGATGCTCTCGATCCCGTCGGGAAGCTCCCGGACGACGTCCCTGACCGACGCCTCGGAGAGGTTGGTCAACACGTCGCCGCGCTCGTCGAGGCGTTCCTCGATCCCGTATCGCCGGTCGCGGGGGACGATCGGCTCCGGCTTGGTCGCCCCGAGGTCGTACAGTTTTGGCCTGTCCTGGCGGCCGATCTCGAGGGCGTCCCGGAACCCCGCCGTCGTGAGCAGCGCGGTCTCGGCCCACTCGCCCTCCAGCACCGCGTTGGTCGCGACGGTCGTGCCGTGGGCGAAGAAGTCGACATCCCCGGGGGCGATCCCGGACTCCTCGGTCCCGGCCTCGACGCCGGCGATCACGCCCTCCTCCGGCGCGTCCGGCGTCGAGGGGACCTTGACGACCCGGGCGCGACCGTCCGCGACTGCCACCACGTCGGTGAACGTCCCCCCCACGTCGACGCCGAGGCGTGCGTTACCGGTCATGTCTCCCCGGTGGGCCAGGCGGGGTATCAACCCACCGACGGCCGGCTACCGGGAGCAGTCGGGGGTGTCGACCGTGCGGCAGTCACGGGTCGGTGTGAATCTCGAACCGCGCCCCACCGCTCCGGCTGTCGGTCACTCCGATGTCCCACCCGTGTCCGTCGAGGATTCGGCTGACGATCGCGAGTCCGAGGCCGGTCCCGCCCTCGGTCGTGGAGTAGCCCTGTTCGAAGATCTCCTCGCGGTCGCCCTCGGGGATCCCCCGACCGTCGTCGGCGACGTAGAACCCGTCCCCGACGGTGCCGACGGTGACGGAGAGCGGCGGTTTCTCGACCTCCCCGTCGGCGGGGACTACCGCCTCGTGGCCGTGTTCGACGGCGTTCTCGAACAGGTTCTCCAGGAGCTGCTTGAGCCTGGTACGGTCCGCATCGACGACCGTGGACTCCGCGATCGACAGTTCCGCGTCGGGCGTCTCGATGCCGTTCCAGGCCTCCTCTGCGGCGGCGCTCAGGTCGACCGGATGCGTCTCGCCGACGTCCTCGCCCTCCCGTGCGAGGTGCTTGAGTTTGTCGACCAGCGTCTGGACGCGCTCGCTGGCGTCGTAAATATCACCGGCGTGGGCGGTGTCGCCGGTCATCTCGATGAGCTGTGCCTTGTTCCGGATCACGCCGAGTGGGGTAGCCACGTCGTGAGAGACGACGCTCGCGAACTCGTCGAGCAGTTCGTTCTTGCGCCGGAGTTTCTGCTCGCCTTTCTTGCGCTCGGTGATGTTCTGCACGAGGCCGACGAACCGGACGGGGCGGCCCTCCTCCTGCTGTGGCTCAGCGCGCAGCCAGAGCCACCGCCGTTCCCCCTCCTCGGGGAGAATCCGGAACTCCGTCTCGTAGACGTCCGCTCCGAGACCGGCCTCGTAGGCGGCAGCCAGCTCGCTCTCGTCGTCCGGATGGACGTACTCGAACGTGCGCTCGACCGTCTCGACCGTCTCGTCGGCGCCGTGTCCGAACAGCCGTTTCGACCGGTCGTCGAGGGTGACGGTGTCGGTCCGGGGGTCCAGCTCCCAGACGCCCGCGTCGGTCGCCTCGAGCGCGAGGTCGAACCGACGCGCGAGGTCACGAAGCCGTCGTTCCCGGGTTCGCGTCTCGGTCACGTCGTGGAAGGTGACGAGTTGGCCACGCCGCTCGTCCTGTGGTCCACGTATCGGAGTCGTCTCGACGTCGAAGTGTGACTGCGTCCCGTCGTGCTCCACGCCCACCTCGGTTTTCCCGGTTCCTCCCTTGCGGGCCAGGTCGACCTGATCGGAGAGGTCGCCGAAGAACACCTCCGCCTGGAGGCCACGCCACCCCTCGTCCGCGCCGAACACGTCCCGTGCCGCGGGGTTGGTGTCGATGACGCGCCCCTCCTCGTCGATCGTGACGAACGGGCCCTCCATGTCCTCGACGGCGCGGGACCGGCCGACGGAGACGATCCCGAACAGGTCAGCGCTGAACAGTCCCCAGCTCAACACCGCCGTCGCGACGACGAACCCGAGCGGCGTGATGTCGACGGGAACGATCGACCAGGTCACGCTCACCGAGATGGCGACGATCGGCGGAAACGACCCGGCCAGGATGTAGATCCCCTGGCGGCGACGGATCCCCCGGGATCTGATGACGTCGAGAATCATCAAGCCGTATCCGAGGAGCAACAGTCCGTAGGCCAGCGCCGCGTAAACCCAGAACAGGTCCCGGCGGCCCCACTCCAGGCCACCGTTCAGAGCCGAAACCGGTTCGAAGAAACGGCCGTGGTACTGGTTCGTCCAGACGATCACCTGGAAGACCAGTACGAACCCGAAAAGCGCGTACAGCACCCGGCGGTTCGGGCTGACCAGGCCGCTGTACTCGCCGAACACCAGAAACAAGCCGACGGCCCCGAGTGACCCGCCGAGCACGAGGAACCCCCGGACGGCGAACAGTTCCGCTGGCGAGGGGCCGAGCGACCTGACGCCGGTGGCGAGCGCGTACACCACGGCAGCAGCCGCGAGGACTATCAGCCCCGTCGCCCCCGGCTTCTCGCGGTCGTTCAGCGCCGGCCGGACGAACAGAAGCGAAACCAGCCCACCCACGATGGCCAGCGGCGCGTAGACGTCCGTGAGTGAGACCACGTTATCGACGTTCAATCACCCATATGGCAAAAATCGGTCGCTTTGACCTCGCGCCCGGGAGGCCCGCGTATGCTGATGATGATTTATTACCTGCCGGATACAACGATGGTCCGATGGGAGACGACATCCTGCTACTCGGCGGGTCACAGCCGGGCGCAAAACGGCGGTTGCCCGTGACGCGGGGTGGCGCCGGGAGGTGCACGTGAGCCGACCGGGACGCGGGGCCGGTGAGCCTGCGTCGCCCGAGCACGGCGACATCCGGATTCTGCTCGTCGACGACGACGAGATGTGGGCCCGCTCGACGGCGGAACTGCTCGAACGCAAGCGGGCGACGATCACGGTAGATGTCGTCACCGACCTGGATGCCGCCTCGGCAGCACTGACCGACGACGTCGACTGTGTCGTCTGTGACCACATGCTCGAGTCGGGGACGGGCCTCGAACTCCTCGCCCGGGTTCGCGAGGTGGACAGCAGACCGTTCATCCTCATCACCGGACAGGGCGACGAGTCAGTCGCCAGCGACGCCATCAGTCAGCGGGTGACGGACTACATCCCCAAGCGGCTCCTCGCCGGCAAGAACGACCTCCTCGCGCGCCGCGTCGAGTCGACGGTCCGATCCTACCGGACGGAACAGGCGCTCCGGCGCGAACGCCGGACGAAGGAGGCGATGCTCGACATCCTGACGGGAACGTCCTCGCGGGAGGGGTTGGCGCGGGAGTTCTGCGAACACCTCGTCGACGAACGCGGGTACGAGTGTGCGTGGGTCGGGACGAGCAACGCCTCCGAGCGTGTCGTGCCACTGGGGGCCGCGGGGTCGTCCGGGTACGTCGACAGCGTCGTCGACATGGACACCACCCTCGCGGACGCGACCGAACCCGCACTGGTCGCGCTGGCCGAGGACGAGGTCACCGTCGACGCGGCCATCAGGGGTGGTTCGAGCGACGACTGGGAGGCCGTCGCCCGCGAACACGGATTCGAGAGTGCGCTCGGCGTCCCGCTCGAGCACGACGGAGCGGTCTTCGGGGTGCTGGCGGTGTACACGACCGGCGGGGTCGGTCCGGCCGAGCCGACGCAGCTCGAAGAGTACGGGGAGTCCCTGGGGTACGCGCTCCGGTCGGCCAGGTGGAAGGAGTCCCTCCTCTCGCCGACGCCCGTCGCCGTCGAACTGGAACTCGGCGGTGACGCGGTGCCGCTCGTCGCGTTCGACGGTAACCTGCCCGACGGCGCACGCACGTCGGTGTTGATGACGGTCCCCCGCGGGGAGACGCACCTGTACGTCCTGGAGGTGACCGGCGCGGACGAGGCGGATCTCGTCGGTCTCGACGACGTCGAGGACGTCATCGCCAACACCGCGGACGGGGACACGTTCCGGTGTGAACTCGCCGTCTCGGCGCCGGCACCGGAGATGCAGGTCGCCGACTGTGGCGGGCGAGTCATCGACGTGACCGTCAGCGACGGGCGGTCGACGCTGACCGCGACACACGAGCAGAACGGCATCGACACGATGCTGGACCGCGTCCGGTCCGTGTTTCCCGGCGCGAGCGTCCGGGCGATCCGATCCGCGGAGTCGGCCACGCCGGAGCCGATGGACACGGAGTTGCTCGACTCGCTGACGGACAAACAACACCGCGCGCTCGAACTGGCCTACTACAACGGGTACTTCAAGCGACCCCGGGACCACGACACCACGGAGATCGCCGAGAAACTCGGCGTGACCCGCCAGACGCTCACACACCACCTCCGTGCCGGCCAGGAGAAACTGTTCGCGCGACTGTTCGACTCACGGACCCACGGGGGCTGATACTAGTGTAAGCAGTTACCGTATCGACCGCCCGACGGCGGGCGGTCGGAGCGGTAATCGGCTACACTAGTCATTATCAGGAATACACCGTTCCGGCCGTGCTGTCACAGGTAATCATCATCAGCAGTTTCGAGGCGGAGCCTCCGGCCTCAAGGAGCGAGGGCTTCCGACTGGTCGGAAGCACGACGCGAGTAGGCCGGGGAGGAAGCCGACACGGTGGGAAACGTGTATCGTGGATATTGCTGACTGACTCGCTATCCGATACGCTTTTTACGGGGGATAACATATCGATATCTAGTGATACCGTCGCACAAGTCGCCGGTATCACGGGCCTCAGTAGCCCGGCCCCCGAATGGTGGGGATGTCGACCCCGAAGGTCGTTCGGTGCGGGCGAGGAAAGACCTTCCTCCCCGGCGACAACTGACGGCGAGTCCCACATCAAAGCCCCACCCTCAACGAGCGAACCCGTCAGGGTGAGCGAAGTAGGGTGGGGTCGGTTACAGGTTCGACCCCGTCGATCCCCCGTCGACGGGGATCGCGGCGCCGTTGATGTACCCCGACGCCGGCGAGGAGAGAAAGGCGACGGTGTTCCCGAGTTCCATCGGGTCGCCGACGCGCTCGAGGGGGACGCCCTCGCTCCAGGACTCGCGGGCCTCCGCCATCGTCCCGTGTTCGCCGCGCTCGATGGCCTGCTCCATGAGGTCCTCGATCCGGCTCGTCTGGTGAGCGCCCGGGAGGACGGCGTTGGCCCGGATCTCGGGGGCGAACTCCTTCGAGAGCGTCTTCTCCAGGCCGATCACGCCCATCCGGACGGCGTTCGAGAGCACCAGCGAGTCGATGGCCTCCTTGACGCTCCGGGAGGTGATCGTGACGACCGTTCCCCCACCGTTCCGGAGGTGTGGCTCCGCTGCCCGCGCGAGCCTGACGACGCTCATCACGAGCAGGTCGAAGGCGTCCTGCCAGTCTTCGTCGTCAGTCTCGAGGAAGGGGCCGCTCGGAGGGCCGCCTGCCGACGTGACGAGGTGGTCGAGCCCGCCGAACTCGGCGACGGCCGTCTCCACGAGGGCTTCCGTCTCGGCCGGATCGGTGATGTCACCCGCCTGCGCGACGACGTCGCCGGTCGCGACTGCCTCGATCTCCTCGCGTGCCGCCGCCAGCCGTGCCTCGTCGCGCCCGTTGATGAGGACGTCCGCGCCCTCGCGAGCGAGCGCCCTCGCGGAGGCCTTCCCGAGTCCGCTCGAGGACGCCGACACCAGCGCCGCGTTCCCGTCGATCTCCAGGTCCATACCGGGCGTGGCGGTTCCCGGCCTAAATGTGTTCCCGGTTCCCGCCGATCGCTCGGTCCCGATCGCTCCGGGGCCGAAAGATCACGTGGCACCGCGTCGCGCTACAGTGGCGTGCCACGCAAGGAGATATTTACGTCGCCCGGCCGTCGAGTGGAGCATGCTGTCGATGGTGAACGGGACTGACGGTCCGGTCATCGAGACGGCAGTCGGCGAGTTCGTCGACGGGATCGTCGCGACGCTCCCGCGGCTGGTATCGGGAGTGATCTTCCTCCTGATCGCGTATCTCGTGATACGGATCATCCGATCGATCGCGCGGTCGGCGCTGTCACGGATCTACCCCCTCGAGGAGGCGTTGATAGTCGACCTCTCCGTCGCGATTATCGGTATCTTCCTTTGGTTCGGGACCCTGCTCGCGCTGCTCGACATCGTCGGTATGGGTGACATCGCGGCGAGCCTCGGGACCGCGACGGGCTTCGTCGGGCTCGGCGTCGCGTTCGCGCTGAAGGAGATGATCGCCGACACCGTTGCCGGCGTCTACCTCCTGCAGGACCCGGACTTCCAGGACGGTGACCGCGTGACCACTGCCTCGGTAACCGGGACGGTCGAGGGAATCGACCTCCGGAAGACCCGCATCCGGCTGGACGACGGCGACCTGGTCGTCCTCGCGAACCGCGAAGTCGAAAAGAAGTGGACCAAGGAGGCTCCCGAAGACGACGCCGGGGCGTCGTCCGGCTGACCCGGGCGACCCCGCCGCGTCCAGCGAGTCATCATGAGCCGGCGCCGAACCCCCGGCAAAGGACGGCGGTCACGTCGCCCCGACGGGCATGCCGTATCGACCACTTATAAACGACGACCGGTCGTGTTACCGGTATGCACACACAAGTAACTAACTAATAGTAAGCCGGCGTTGGTAGCATTGTAATGTCCGACAACGGCATGAACCGGCTCTCGCCGGACGAGATCAGCGCGAGGATGGGAAGTATCAAAAAGATGTTGCTGGTCGGGGCGGTGTTCGCAGCAGTGGGGTACCTGTTGATCGGCGCCGCGCTGTTCTTCGAGTTGACGCAGTTCCACCCGCTCCTGGACGACTTCTTCAGTTCGTTCCCGGACACGAGCCTCGCGGGCGGGAGCGCCGAGACTCGGGGCGGCGAGCTCAACTCCGAGCTCGCGGAGATCCACAAGTGGCCCTCGACGCTGTTGTGGCTGAAACTCGGTGGCGTCGGGCACGTCCTGATGGGCATCTTCATCGCGCTCGCGGCGATCATCCGCGTGCTCAGCCTGGTTCCCCACCGCCTCTCCTACGAGATGGAGCGCACCGGGGACTGATCGGCCGGTCGCGCTTCCCCGCCGATCGACCGCCGGCCGGGATAGCAGGGCACTTGTCCCTGCGCGCTCGACGCGGAGTATGCGCATCCAGGGCCGGGAGCCAGTCGAGGGCGGCGGCGAGCGCGTCACGCTCGTCCCCGAGACCACCGACGACCTCTGGCACCTGCACCACGTCGTCGAACCCGGCGACAGGGTGGCGGGCGAGACGACCCGGCGCATCCAGCGCGACGACGACAGGATGCGCGACACCGGCGGCCAGCGCGAGCCGATGTCGGCCACGCTCGCCGCGGAGGACGCCTCGTTCCACGAGTTCGCCAACCGGCTGCGTGTTAGCGGCGAGATCGTCTCCTGTTCGCGTGAGGACCAGCTGGGCCAGCACCACACGCTGAACGTCGAGGCGTTCGACGAGATCGCGATCACGAAGGAGTGGAAACCCGACCAGACCGAGCGCATCGAGGAG
The DNA here is from genome assembly GCA_964431395.1 of uncultured Halobacteriales archaeon. Lineage (GTDB taxonomy): Archaea > Halobacteriota > Halobacteria > Halobacteriales > Hikarchaeaceae > CAYSJP01. Next base: position 1,698 of record CAYSJP010000010.1, on the reverse strand, counting down.
GCCGCGGAGTCGGGCGAGGACCCCGACGTGGCGATCGCGACGGTCGAGGAGGGCGAGGCGACGATCCACACCGTCTCGCAGTACGGGACCACGGAGTACGCCTCCATCTCGGGGCCGACGGGAAAGGGCGAGTTCGCCCGCGACCGCGAGGAACTGTTCGCGGACCTGGGCGACGCCCTCGCCAGGATGGACGTCGACGCGGTCGTGCTCGCGGGGCCCGGATTCACGAAGCAGGACGCGCTCGATCACATCGCCGAGGCGCACCCGGATCTCGCGGACGGCATCACCACCGTCGACACGAGCGCGGCGGGCGACCGGGGGGTCCACGAGGTGCTCGCCCGGGGCGCCCTGGAGGACGTCCGCGCCCAGACTCGCATCGCCGAGGAGGCGGCGCTGATCGACGAACTCACCGAGCGCATCCGGGCGGAGGAGCCGGTCGCCTACGGCCCGGAGGAGGTGAGGCGGGCCGCGGAGTACGGCGCCGTCGAGGAGCTGTTGATCCTCGATTCCCGGCTCCGCGAGGAGCGCGCCGGACGGGGCGAGTGGCCCATCGACGCCGACGAGGTGATCCGAAGCGTCGAGCGCCAGGGCGGGGACGTGACGGTGTTCTCGGGGGAGTTCGAACCCGGCCAGCAGCTGGATTCGCTGTCGGGCATCGCGGCGCTTCTCAGATACCGGATCGAGTGAACGAGTCCATGGATTCCGCTTTCTCGTACACCTCGTCGATATGATCGACCGACGACCGTGGGATCCGACCGACCATGCGTTCCCAGCCACACCCATCGGGTGATCGACAGCAGTAGTAGACCTTCCAGGCCGACGGCTCCTCCGTGACTCCGTACCAGAGACGCTCGCCACACCGGCGACACCGTCGGCTGTCGTGTTCGTAGAGGTCCATCGGGACCGTCTGGCCGCACCTCGGTATTTGAATCTTCGTCAGGGACGATCCGGAATACGTCGATCTCGGAGTACATTTTTAACAGCGGGTTCGGATGGCAATAGTATGGCTGAGGGGTCGCCCGGAATCTTCCTCGTCCCGTCGAGTAACGACGACGCTCTGGCGAACTTCGATCGAACCGTTCTCGACGGGATCTCCTCGGATCGAATCTCGGATCACTCCGGCATCGAGTTCGCTTCCGATTCTCTTCCGGTGTGGGGGACCCACGACGGGAACCACTCGACGTGGGTACAGATGCGGGAAGGTGACTACCTCTTTTTCTATCAGGAGAGCGGGTACCCCTACGTGGCCCGGATCCTCACCACCGAGGAGAACGAGTCACTCTCGAAGGATATCTGGCCGAACTACGACGAGAGCCAGCCTTGGAAGTACATCATCTACCTCCTGGACGTGGTTGAGGCAAACCTGAAACGGGCGGAGGTGAACGAGTTCGCCGGATACAACCGGGACTTCGCACCGATGGGCCTCCAGACGTACCGCGACTCCGGCGCCGAGGCGATCCGTTCAAAACACGGCTCGATCTGGGGTTACGTGACGGGTGCTCGTGGGAACACCGAGCCCATCGTCACCGACGAACCTGATATCGATCTCGGCGCAACGCCGAGGATCGACCTCCCGGAATCGATTCTCGATGGGCTGTACTTCCCCGACGGAGTTGGAACGGAGGTATTGGGTCAAGCGACGGCAGCACTCAATGGGGGCAAGCACGTCATTTTCACTGGTCCCCCCGGAACGGGCAA
>CAYSJP010000009.1:17745-20161 GCA_964431395.1 uncultured Halobacteriales archaeon | reverse complement strand
CACACCTTCGAGACCGAGGGCGTCCACGAGTACTTCTGCATCCCCCACGAGGGCGCCGGCATGGTCGCCGACATCGAGGTCAGCGCCGACGCGGGCGGCGGCGGCGAAGGTGGCGGCCCCCAGATTCCCGACGGCGCGAAGGCGATCGGCGTCGCGACGACCGTCGCGATGGTCACGACGCTCGGGCTGGCGTTCACCCTCCTCAAGTACGGCGGCGGCTCTCCCGAGGAGTGATCCAGGGGTCGCGCACGCTCGGTGGCCGTACTTTCACAATGACCGTTGTAGCGTTTTACCGCTCCGACCGCCCGACGTCGGGCGGTCGATGCGGTAATTGCCTACAACGGTCATTATCATTCGGCTTCGCTCGTGTCGCGGAGCGTCACGTCGAGGTCGACGGGGCGGGGCTCACCTTCGAGGTCGGCAACCACGCGCTTGACGACGCGCTCGGCTTCGTCCGTGATGAACGGGAGAACGCGATCGATGACCCACCCGATCGAGACGAACGAGGGCAGAGAGACCCGGTCGCTGGTAACCGTGCTGGCATCGTACCGCGCGAGAAACCGGACGTAGCTCCCGTCCCGGTCGTCGAGGGGTTCGACCATCCACTCGCCGTCGGCGGTGAGTCCGCGGACGATCTCGAACTCGATGCGCTCGGGTTCGACGATCTCGGTCACCCGCGACCGGACGGTGTAGCTCACCTTCCACCACGTGAACGTGAGCGCGTAGTCGGTGCCGACGTCCCCATCACCGAAGGCCTCCACGGAGTCGAGGTGCTTCGAGTAGTTCGCGTACCGCGGGAAGTCAAGCAGGAATTCGAACACCTCCTCCGGGGGGAGGTGGACCTCGGTCCCGACTTCCAGTTCTTCCACGCACACTCGTATCGACGGCAGCGAAGTAAACGTTCGCGTTGCGGCGACGACACGGTGCCGGAAGATAGTGCCCGTGACGTCGCGTGAACGCCTTCCACAGTCGTGGTGTCACCCGTTCCCGTCTCGGGGGCGCCTCAGTGGGTTTATGTTCACGACTGCACCATACCGAGGTATGCTCTCGGGGGTCAACGTCGCGCTGGGCGTCACCGGGTCCATCGCGGCGGTGAAGACGGTGGAGTTGGCTCACGAGCTACGCCGCCGCGGCGCGTCGGTTCGGGGGGTGACGACGGGGGGCGCGAGGGGGATCGTCCACCCGTGGGCGATCGAGTTCGCCACCGGGAACGACGTCGTCACGGAGATCACGGGCGGGGTCGAGCACGTCGAACTGTGTGGCGTGGACGGGTGGGCGGACGTCCTCCTGGTCGCGCCGGCCACGGCGAACACGGTCGGAAAGATCGCGGCGGCGATCGACGACACCCCCGTCACGACCTGTGCGACGACCGCCCTCGGCGCGGGCGTCCCGGTCGTCATCGCGCCCGCGATGCACGAACCCATGTACGACCACCCCGGGGTGCTGGATGCCATCGAGCGCGTCGAGGGGTGGGGCGTGCCGTTCGTCGAGCCCCGGATCGAGGAGGGGAAGGCGAAGATCGCCGGGATCGACGCGATCGCGCTCGAGACCGCCCGGGCCGCCGGCCCGTCGCCCCTGGCGGGCGAGCGCGTGGTCGTCACCGCCGGAGCGACGGCGGAACCGATCGACTCCGTGCGCGTCCTGACGAATCGGGCGTCGGGAAAGACCGGCCGCGCGGTCGCCCGCGCCTGCCACGCCCGCGGCGCGGACGTCACCCTCGTCCACGGCGAGGGTGGGATCGAGGGGAGCGCTCCCTGGGCCGACCTCCGCCGCGCGGGGACGGCCGCCGGGATGCTCGACGCCGTCATGTCCGCGGTCGAGGGCGCCGACGCCCTCGTTTCTGCGGCCGCGATCGGTGATTACACCGTCGATGCCCAGGAGGGGAAGATCCGCTCGGGCCGGGAGGACCTGACCCTCTCGCTCCGTCCGACGTCGAAACTGATCGACGCCGTCCGGGCGGAGCACCCCGCTCTTCCGATCGTCGGGTTCAAGGCCGAATCCGGGGCCGACGACGAGTCGATGGTCGCCGAAGCCAGGCGCATCATGGACCGCGCCGACCTCTCCTTCGTCGTCGCGAACGACGCGAGCGTGATGGGCGCCGAGGAGACGCGGGCGGTGTTCGTTCGCGAGGACGAGGAACACGTGTTCGAGGGAACGAAGGACGACCTCGGGCTCCGGGTGGCCCGGGGGCTGACCGACGCCGTCTGACCTATCCATGAGCCCGGTACACGCGCGGACCGGCCGGTCGGCTGCAGGGTCCTGGACCTCGCCCCGCGGGCCGAGCGGCCCGGCCGGGGTGCCGACCCCCGGAACCTCCCGCGGGGGGCCGGGGAGCCGGAGGAGTGCCGACCGGTTCGGTTCTCGAACGAGTTTCGATCCACGTACCAGACGATACTCGGGCGTCGGGAACCAACGT
>CAYSJP010000009.1:0-17645 GCA_964431395.1 uncultured Halobacteriales archaeon | reverse complement strand
TCGAACGAGTTTCGATCCACGTACCAGACGATACTCGGGCGTCGGGAACCAACGTTCGGATATGTCCGGTGAGCTATCGAACCCGGAAGACGGGTGGATCGACCCGACGCGACGCGAGTTCGCTGCGCTGATCGCGAGCGGAGTCGTCACCGGCGTCGCGGGCTGTGGCGGCGACGATGGCGGCGTAACGGCCACGCCCGGAACGACCGACACGCCGGGTGGGGCCGACCCCGTCTCGATTCCGGGCGACGCGTCCTGCCCGGTGTGTGATATGGCTCCCGCGGAGTTTCCCGCGTGGAACGCCCAGCTCGTCCACGATGACGGCGTCCGGGCGTACTTCGACACGGCCGGGTGCACGGCAGCCTACCACGCGGTTCCCGGCGAGTTCGCGGCCACGGACGCCGACATCGGCGGCGTCTGGGTCACTGACTACGAAACGAGCGAGCGCATCGACGGCCGCGAGGCGGTTTACGCCCTCGAGACTGACCCGGATCGAGTCGACGATCCGATGGGCCTCAACCCGGCACCGTTCGCGAACCGTGACGACGCCGAAACGTACGTCGAGGCGGTGGAGTACCTCTCCGCGGAGGACATCGTCGGCCTCGACGCGTTCGACCGTGACCTGGCGTCGCAGTACCGCGGCCGATTCCTCGATGAGTCCTGATAATGAGTAGTGTAGCGTTTTCCCGCTCCGACCGCCCGCGTCGGGCGGTCGATACGGTAATTGCCTACACCAGTCATTATGACGCCTTCCGGGGGAGTCCGACACGGCCGGGGGGTCCGGCGTGACCGTGTCCGACCGGAGGCTGGTGACGGCCGTCGGGGTCCTCCTGCTCGCCGGGGCCATCGTCGGCGCGGGCGCGTTCCTCGCCGATCCGGGAGCCGCGACGCCGGAACCGGTTCCGTTCGACGATACGATCCAGCGCGGGTTCCCCGTCTCGGTGGAACAGGAGGCGGCCGCCACCGGCGCGTCGGTCCCGAAGGCCCAGGTGTTCTACTCGCAGTTCGGGTACGTCGTCGGCTACAGCGGCGTCGGACAGGCCGTCGCAGCCCTCCAGCGACCGGAGCAGGAACGCCGGTTCGGCTACCCGCTCGTCGTCTACGTCTCCGACTACGAGGGGACGGGGGCCACCTGCGGGGACGGGACCCTGCGTGCCGAAACGGATCCCGGCTGGGTCGCCGCCGACGACGCGACGCTCGTCGTCGGGAGTTCGGCCGAGACGCCGGCTGGCGAAGTCGTGATCCCGTTCGGGTCGCGCACGGCGGCGGAGTCGTTCGCCTCCGACTGTGGCGGCGAGGTCCTCGACTGGTCGGCGGTGCGCGAGCGGCCGTTCGAACTCCAGCAGGCGAGTGACGTCCGTGGCAGCGTCGACACCTGGCGGGCGAGTGCGGACGAGCGGATCGACGCGGGGAGGGGACTCCTCGACCGGCCGGTGGAGACGGTCGTGGATCCGGGGACGTCGACGGTCCAGGCCGCCGTCGACGCCGCGCCCCCGAACACGACGGTGCTGATCGAGGGGACGTTCGAGGGGAACGTGACCATCCGGAAGCCGCTGACGCTCCGTGGGCGAAACGCGACGATTCGCGGCACCGGAAACGGCACGGTCGTCGACGTTCGCGCCGACCGCGCCGCGGTCGCCGACGTCCGCATCGAGGGCGTCGGCGACGCGAGACAGGAGGCGGGAACCGACCTCGACGACCCCTCCGAGGAGTGGGACGCGCGGTTCGAGCGCGCCTACGGGCACGCCGACGCCGGAGTCACCGTGGCGAACGCCACCGGCGTGTACGTCCGGAACGTGCACGTCGAGACGCCGACCAGCGGGATCATCTTCCGGAACGCCCCGAACGGCATCGTCGAGGGCGTCAGCGTGAACGGTACCCGAAGCTGGACCGAGGGGTTCATGAGCCTCACCTCGATCAGATCGCCGGTCGTCGTCCAGGACTCCGTGTTCACCGGCGGGCGGGACGGCGTGTACCTGCACCGGGCCGACGGTACGGTGGTCAGGAACAACACCTTCCGGGGGGGCCGTTTCGGCGTCCACCTGATGTTCAGTTCCGAGACGCTGATCGACGGGAACCGCGCCACCGGACAGGGGATCGCCGGGTTCGTCATCATGACCGACCCGACGGCGAACGCCATCGTCGGGAACGAGGTTCGCAACGCGACCGACGGGATCGTCACCGCCGGCTCGCGGGTGTACGTCGCGCGCAACGTCGTCGTCGACACCGACAGGGCCATCTCCGGCGCCGCCGGCCAGTCGATATACGAGAACAACGTCATGTACGACAACGACGTCGGGATGGTCGCGAGCGCGCTCGTCCCGTCGAGTCGCGTCGTCGACAACGACTTCGTCGCGAACGATCGCCACGCGATCGCCCGGCTGGGACCGCTCCGGGTCTACACCCACGACGGCCGCGGCAACTACTGGGAGGGCGCCGCCGGGCGGGCCCGCCCGGACGGCACGCTCGACACCGCGTACGAGCCGACGTCGCCCGTCGATCGCCGGCTCCACAGGATCCGGGCGGCGGCGACGCTCAGGAGTGCCCCGAGCGTCCGGGGCGTCCGGGCGCTCCGCGGGACGATCCCCGGGTTGCGGTCGGCCAGCATCGTCGACACGGCGCCGCTGGCCGAGCCGGCGAACCCCGACCTGCTCGCCGACGCCCGGAACGGGAGCGACGTGGCGCCGGGCGGTGATCGGGGATGACCGAACCCGGATCGACCGACGGGGCGAGGGATCCCCTGCTCGTCGGCGAGAACCTGACCCGCCGTTTCGGCGACGTGCTCGCGCTGTCGGACGTGTCGGTCTCCGTCGACCCCGGCGAGGTGACCGCGTTCGTCGGCCCGAACGGCTCCGGAAAGACGACGCTGTTGCGCGTCCTCGCGGGGTTGCTCGATCCCACCGGCGGGAGCGTCACCTACTCCGGGCCGGAGTCACGCCGCCGGATCGGATACCTGCCACAGCAGCCCGCGTTCAGGCCGCGGTTCACCGTCCGGGAGACGCTCGCGTTCTACGCGGGGCTGGTCGACGACGATCCCGATCGCCTGCTCGACCGGGTCGGCCTCGACGCGGTCGCTGACCGGCGGATCGGATCGCTGTCGGGAGGGATGACGCGGCTGCTCGGGGTCGCGCAGGCGCTCGCGGGCGAACCGCCGGTCGTCGCCCTCGACGAACCGGGGAGCAGCCTCGACCCGGCCATGAGCGAGCGAGTGTTCGACGTCGCGGCCGACATCGCCGCCGAGGCCGGTCGGGGGGTCCTACTCTGCTCGCACGACCTCGCTCTCGTCGAGCGCGTGGCGGACGCGGTGGTCGTCCTGGACCGCGGCGACGTGGTCGCCACCGGCTCGCCCGCGGAACTCCGTGGGGAGTGGGGCGGGCCGCTGGTGGACACCTTCGGGACGGCCATCGAGGGGGACCCCTCCGTCATCGCGACCCGCACGGGTGAGGACGAATGACGCGGCGCCGGGGGTTCGTGACCCTTCTCGGGCGTGAACTCCGCGGGGCCGTCCGCAACAGGACCTACCTGGTTCTCTCGCTGGCCCTGGCCGCCGCCGCGTTCGGCGCGGCCCTCGCGGGTAGTGGCCCGGAGGCCGGGTACGTCCCGACCGTCGTCGACCTGCTCGTGCCGGTCGAGGTGCTCGTGCCCGCCGTCGCCTTCGCCGCCGGCTACCGCGCGGTCGTCGACGACGCGCGGCGCGGCGAACTGACGGTCCTGCGGACGTACCCAGTCCCCACCTGGATCTACGTCGGTGCCGTGTACCTCGGACGACTGGCGGTGTTGCTCGGGGTCGTGCTCGTCCCGCTCGCGCTACTGGGTGTCTACGTGGCGGTGACCGCGGCGCCGGACACGACGGTGTTCGCCACCCACACCGGGATCGACTCGCCGACGTTGTTCCTCCGGTTTCTCGTGTTGACCGCTGCCCTCGCCGCGACGACGCTCGCGGTGGCGCTCGCGGTGTCGGCGCTCTCCGCGTCCCGCCGGCGAGCGATCGTGCTCGGTCTCGCCGGGCTCGTGGTCGTCGTCGCCGGCGGGGATCTGGTCCTCTTTCGATCCCTGGGCGCGGGCATCGTGGGCGAGGGGACGCTCGACCTCGCCCTCGGGGCGTCGCCGACGAGCGCGTACCGGGGGCTGGTGTTCGAGACGGTCGTGTCGGTCGCGTTCGACGAGGGATCCGGGTACGTCGCGCCGGCCGCCGCCGTCGCGGGACTGCTGGCCTGGACGATCGGATCGCTGGCGGTCGCGACCGTGGCCGTCGAGCGCCGGGATGGCTGATCATGACTGTTGTAGCGTTTTACCGCTCCGACCGCCCGCCGTCTGGCGGTCGATGCGGTAATTGCCTACAACAGTCATTATGAACCTCCGACCTCCCCCGCAAGACGCCCGGTGGATGGGGACGGTGTCGCCGGTGGAGCAGACGGGCGATCAGGACTCCCGTGTGCCCTCGAGACTGGCGTCGACGAGGCGCTCGAACCTGTCGACCAGCGTCCCGGGGACGGACGGCGACACCTCCGCCAGCAGTTGGCGCGTCTGCTCCGGGCGGGCGAGGGAGAGGACGACCTCTCCGTGGTCGCCGTACTCCTTTTCGAGGAGCCCCGCGTCCACCAGCGTCGAGGCGTGCCAGGAGACCGTGCTCCGGGCGAGTCCGAGGCGCTCGGCCGCCGCCGCCGCCGGGAGTTCCCCCTCCTCGAGGAGTTCCGTCACCATCTCGCGGGTCGTCTCGCGGCGGTACAGCGACAGCGCGCGCCGTTCCCAGGCGTCGTAGGCGTCGCCCTCGAAGTAGTGCGTCCGACCCTGGAGGGTCTCGCTGTCGACCGTCCCGCCACGACACAGCCGCCGGAGATGGTACTGTGCCTGTCCGGTCGCGATATCGAGGTCCCGCTTGAGCGCGTTGAAGTGAACGCCGGGGTTCGTCCGGACGTGATCCCGGACTCTCTGACGGGTCTCGCTCATCGGGTTTTCGTTAGAAACGGACGGTTAAGTCCCCCGCGATCGTTCCCGTCCGCTAAAAACCGGCCCGTCGATCACTCGAGTCAGGGGCGGCCCGGCTGCCACCCTGCCTGCCCCGGCGCACGGTCTGCGGACGCGCCTCGATGGATACCTCACGGGCGCGCCCCGGTCCACGGTCGTCCCGCTACGCGGCGTCCAGAAGCGTCCGCGAAACCTCCGAGGCGTCGATGACGTCGCCGCCGTGCTCGTCGGCGAACGCCCTCGCGTCCTCGCCATCGGCGAACGGGATCAGGGCCGGGCCCATCGCTCCCTCGACGTCGGACTCGACGACCAGTTCGAGGGCGTCCTCGGGTGCGAAATCCCCGGCATCGAGGTGCGCGGAGATGAACTGCCGGGCCTCGCCCTCGATGGTGTACTCGACGCTGCTGTAGTCCGTGAGATACGTGACGACGGGCGTCCAGTCCCGGTCGATGGCGTCGAACCGATACCGGTAGGCACAGACGCTGCTGCAGAACCACGCCGGGCCGTCCCGCCCCTCGGGACGGTCGCCCTCGTAGTAGGTCTGGCCGACCGGTCCGGGGTGTTGCTCGACGACCATGCCACACTGGTCGCAGTTCTGCCCGTCGTCGAGTGCGACCGGTTCCGGCGTCTCGCCGCCGGATCCACACCCGGCCGTCCCCACCAGCGCACCCGCAAGCAGGAGAAACCGCCGCCGGTCGAGCTCCGGCACGCCGCTCCCGTTCGAGGTTCCGGCTGGCTGGCCCATGGTCGTATCTACGGCCTCGCCGCCCAAGTGTATCCTGGTGCGGGCGTCGAAACTGGGGAGAGCGGCTACACCTTCCCGCCGGGGCGATCAGAACCGGGGGGTGCGCGCCCGGTACACGGCTCCGAGGACGATCAGCGCGATCAGGGCATCGGAGGTGTGTTCGACGAGGTGGTGGACGGGCATCGGCACCTCCCCCATCGCGGTGCCGATCCCGACGACCGAGCGGACGACGAGCAGGCCGATCGCCGCGGTCAACAGGAGGTAGGAGGTGGACCGCCGCCGCCGCGTCGCGGCGAGGGCGATCACGAACAGCGCAGTGGTCACCAGCGTCGCGAGGCCGAGAACGACCAGGAGCAAAACCCCCTCGCCGGGTCCCAGCCAGTCGCCGAACGCGCTCGCCATGCCCGAACCTTGCCGCCCACCGGTGGAATGTGTTTCGCCGCCACCCCGGGGTGCCCGTTTCGTGCCGTCACGGGCGCCCCCCGGCGCTGCGAAGGTTTTTGATCCCTGCTCCCCGAACCCCGGCTGATGAGTCTGTTCAGGCGCCTCGGGCGGCGGGTCGAGGTGTACAGACGCCTCGCGAAGCGGACGATGACCGAGGTGTCGCGGGCACGGTGTTCCGAGTGTGGTGCCTGGCGCTCCGGCCGCGGCCCGTGCCCCGAGTGTGGCCACCAGTCACCCCACGAGGTTCTCGGGGTCGATCCGGACGCCCCGGAGGCCGTCGTGAAGGCTGTCGCCCGCGAGAGGCTCAAGGCCGCGCACCCCGACCACGGCGGGTCGGAGCCTGAGCTACGGCGTGTCAAACAGGCCCGCGACGAGCTACTCGATTCGTGAGGTTCGGGGACCCGCAACGAGCGTCTCGATTCGTGAACTGCCGGGGAGGTGGATCCGGGACGCCGCCTACTGGACGGTGAACGACACCGCGCTCGAGATCTCGAACTCGGTACCGCCGCTGGTGTAGGTCGCGACCGCACTGATCGTGTAGTCGCCGGCTTCGAGATCAGCGGGGAGGGTCACGGTCCACTCGGCGGTCGCGGACGCGCCGGCGCCAAGCGAGCCGACGGACGTGTTACTCCCGTCACCGACGACGATGTCGTCGTTGCTCGGTTCGAGGGAGAGCTCGACGCCATCGACGGCCTCCGAGCCGCCGTTGGTGATGGTCGCCTCGACGCCGATGGGCTGGTCGCTCGTTACGAGGATCTCCCCCCCGTCGATGGGGCTGCTCGCGGACAGGTCGACCGGCAGAATCTCGCCGCTGGGCCCGATCCGTGCGACCTCCGCGTCGTCGTTGCCGCCGCCGAACCCGCCGCCCCAGTCGATCACGTACAGCGATCCGTCCGAGCCGACGGTCATGTCGTGGGGCCGCGCGAAGTCCACGTCCGGCAGGAACGGATCGACCTCCATGACCTCGCCGTCGTCGTCTAGCGTGGCGTACTTGATCCACCCGCCACCCCACTCCGCGAGGAACACCTTCCCGTCGAAGGACTCGTGCAGCGCGCTGGCGGGGTTGAACTCCTCGTCGTGCCGGTACACCGGCCCCTGGGTGGGCGCCCCGCCGCTGACCTGCGGGAAGGGGACCTCGCTGATGTCGTCGTAGGGCATGTACTCGTCGAACTCGGAGGGGTTGTTGAGGAGGCCACCCCACGAGGAGGGACTCGGGACGAACGCGCCCTGTGCCGTCGGGAGCTCCTCGACGCCGGTGTTGTTCACCGAGTCGTTGGTCGGGTTGTCGGGATCGAAGATGCGCCCCGAGTCCCCGGTGTCGAAGTCGTAGTGCTTGTACGGGATGTTCGGCCCGGTGAAGTACGGCCACCCGTAGAACCCGGGTTCGTTGAGCCGGGCGAACTCGGTCTGTCCTAGCGGGCCGCGGGAACTGCTCCATCCGCCGGCGTCCGGACCGTAGTCGCCGACGTACGGCGTATCGGTCTCGGTGTCGACCCGCATCGTGAACGGGTTGCGGAAGCCGATGGCGTACAACTCGTCGCGTACCTGATCGCCGTCCACGACCGACGGGAGGTTACCCTCGGGGATGTCGTACGAACCGTCCTCGTTGGGGGAGATCCGGACCACGGACCCCCGCAGGTCGTTCGTGTTGCCCGAGGAACGCTGGGCGTCGAAGGGCTCGCGACCGTCACGCTCGTCGATGGGCGTCCGTCCGCTCGATTCGAAGGGGTTGGTGTCGTCGCCGGTCGCCAGATACAGGTTGCCCTCCGAGTCGAAGTCCATCGGGCCGCCGGCGTGACAGCAGGTGCTCCGCTGGGTGACGACGTCGAGTATCTGGACCGGGTCACCCAGTGAACCCCCCTCGAACGTGAACCGCGAGATGCGGTTGACGCCCATGCTGTTGCCGAGATGGTTGTCCCCGAGCCTGTCGTCGAGGTCGTCCGGAAGCTCGCTGTTCGGCGGGGAGTGATAAAGAAACACGTGGCCGTTGTCGGCGAAGTCGGGATCGAGAGCGATCCCCAGGAGACCGTCCTCCTGGCCGGTGTACACGTCGATGTCGGCGACCGTGGTGCTCGCCCCGTTGGTGACTGCTTTGACCGTGCCGCCACGCTCGGCGACGAAGGCGGTCCCGTCGTCCGCGACGTCGATCGCCATCGGATCCGCGGTGTCCGCGAGGATGGTCTCCTTCTCGTATGCGTCCCAGACGGTGCCGTAGTAGTCACCCTGGACGTAGCCCGCGGCCCACATCAGCCCGCCCGTGAGGTGCTGCTGGAAGTCGTCCTCGTCGAAAGCCTCCACCGTGTGGCCCCCACCGGTGTAGAACGCGCGGCCCTGACCGACGCTGTGGCACCACGCTGTCGGGTGATCGCGGCCGAAACCCCCGTCCATGTTGGCGCCGTCGTAGGTGCGCTCGTCGAGCGTGGCCAGCACGTGGGTGTTGCCCCGCGGATTGCGGTTGAAGTCGTACCACTCGTCGGTACGGGTCCACCGCGCCGGCAGGTGCTGGGTGGCGGGGTGGGTGCGGTCGGTGACGTGGATCTCCGCCTCCTGGACGGCGGGGTGGTCGGCGAACGTGGCGGCCGACAACTCCTGGTCGTACCAGTCCCAACTCTTGTGGGTGTCCGAACCGGCGTGGATGCCCATCCAGCCGCCGCCGTTCTCGATGTACTCCCGGAAGGCGGCCTGCTGCTCATCGTCAAGGACGGAGCCGGTGGTGTTCTGGAACACCACGGCGTCGTAGGCCTCGAACTCCTCGACGGTGGAGGGAATCGCCTCCTGGAAGCCGTCGACGGAGCGGGGACCCTGGTTGTCGATGAAGTCGACGGTCATCTCCTCGTCCATCTCGTCGCCCATCTCCCCGATGAGCGTCTCCAGAACGTCATTGCCGTTCTCGATGGAGTTGTGGCGGAACCCCTTGGTGACCGACAGTACGAGCACCGCGAAGTTGGCGTCGGGAGTCGGCTCCGGCGTCGGCGTCTCCGTCTCGGTGTCCGTCTCCGTTTCCGTCTCGGTGTCCGTCTCCGTCTCCTCCGTCTCGGTCGGCGTCTCGCCCTCCGTCGCGGTCGGGGTATCACCTTCCTCGCCGTCGCCGTCACCCAGACACCCCGCCGCGCCCGCCACGCCGAGCGCGCCGACCCCCTTCAGGAACCGCCGCCTGTTCGCATCGCCGTTCTTTTCGCTGCTGTCGCCCGGGTATCCGTCACCCTTTTTTCCCATACACCCCGACATGGCTCACCGATAAAAATACTCACCGGTTACCGCCTCGCATGTGAATTCACCACATACGCCCCCGGTTTGCGACTGCCACCCGGGAACCGTGCCCGGCTGGAGGACCCGGAAAGATCGCCTCGCGGACCCGTAACCGGCAGTATCACAATGACTCGTGTAGGCAATCACCGTATCGACCGCCCGCGTCGGGCGGGGGTTACTCCTCTCCAGCGCCACCGGGTGCTCCACCGCCGGGACCGAACGCGCTGGAGAGTCGATCGCGGAACGACTTCATCTCCTCCATCTCGGACTCTAGCGTGTCGACGGTCTCCGAGAGGTCACCGAGCCGGGAGTCCAGGTCCGCGACCCGTTCCTCGCCGAGTTGCTCGACCGTCTCCGCGAGCTCCGGGAGGTCCTCGGTCCGGCTCCGGAGTTCCATCACGTCCTCCTCCAGGTACAGCAGGTCGTCGATACCCGTCTCGGCCTCGTCGAGACGCCCCTCGGTCTCCCCGACGCGATCATCGAGGGCATCGACGTCTTCCCGGGTGCCCTCGAGGTCCGATTCGAGGCCCTCCAGACCCTCGTCGAGATCGGTCGTCTCCGTCTCGAGCGCGTTGACGGCCTCCTCGAGCGCGTCGACGTTCTCGGTCACGTCCGCCAGCCCCTCCTCGACGTCGGCGAGGGCGCTGTCGCCGCCGCCGTGTTCGTCGAGGAAACGCTCGAGTTCGTCCGTGTACGCTACCAGGTCGGCCACCTGCGTCTGGAGGTGCTCGATTCGGGCGTCGACGCTTCCGGACGGCTCCTCCTCGAGATCCCCGAAAGCCTCCTGCAGGACGCGCTCGTGCTCCTCCGCGATCGTTCCGTCGCGGACCTCGGCGGCGAGCGCTTCGGCGACGCTGCCGGGGAGGGTCCGGTACTCCTCCGGCGCCGCCTTTCCCGCGACCGTGGCCCCTTCCGGAGGCACCGCTTCGGCCGCCGTGTCTTCCCCTTCCCCGTCGACCGTCTCCGCCTCTATGTCGTCCTCGTCCGCGCTCACCTCCACCGCCTGGTCGTTTGCCACGCCGGCCTCGGCCGCCTCGTCGGTGGCTCCCTCGTGATCTCCTTCCGCCGCTGCGGGCTCGTCTCCCATCTCCGGGAGCGAGTCCCGGTCCCCCGCGATCACGTCCCGGACGACCTCGTCATCGTCCTCCTCCAGGAGTTCCTCGACCGGTTCCGCCTCCGCCCCGTCGGCGGACTCCTCGAAATCGCCGCCGTAGTCGGCCGCGACCGACATCCCGGTTTCGAGAAACACGTCGATCTCGTCCGGATCGATGTCGCGGACGCCGTACACCGTCGTGTACTCCTCACCGGGATCGGTCTCCCGCTGAAAGGTGATCTCCCGCCCGGCAATCGACCACTGCTCGCCGCCGAAGTCGGGATGGAACCCGATATCCTCGATCGCGAACGCCTCGGGGATGGGCTCCGTCAGGGTGACCGTGGCTTTCCGGTCAGCCGTCGACACGATATCCAGCACCACGGCCGGGGTCTTGAACCGATCCGTGTCGATGTGTTTTTTCACCGTGATCCCATCCGCCGAAACCGTGCGCTGATCCGTGTCGTCCATACCAGTAGTAGACCAATCGGATATAAAATACTCCGGGTGTTATTATTGGCCCGCACAAACAGGAGTCGATATGATCGTGATCGGTGTCCGGAGGCGCCGTAAGGCATGATGGATCCGCCCGAAGAACCGTCGTCAGCGCTCCTCGGACCGAAGCAGTTCGACGAGGCGTCGGTGTTCACGCCGGAGTCACTCCTGACGGAGGCACGACGCCAGAAGGACCTTCCCGACCGGGACGTTCCGGACGTGTGCGTGCTAGACCCCGACGGCGACGTCGTTCGACACCTCGTCTCGGCCGACCGCGCCCGGCGGGACGCGACCTGGCCGGGGTACCACACGGACCTCTATAGGTTCGTGCTCGACGGCATCGAGGTCGGAATCGTCGGGCGCGCGGTCGGATCCGCCTTCGCGGTCCTGGTGGCCGAACAACTGTTCGCCGCCGGCTGTCAGTTCCTCGTGAGCATCACCTCCTCGGGGCGGATCGTCCCGCGTGACGACCCACCGTACTTCGTGCTCATCGAGCGGGCGCTGCGCGACGAGGGGACCAGCCATCATTACGCCCCGCCGGAGCAGCACGCGACGCTGGGCCCCGACCTCCGGGATCGGATGGCGACGGCGTGCGAGTCGGTGTCTCGTCCGGTGTACACGGGCGCGACGTGGACGACCGACGCGCCGTTCCGGGAGACGGAAGCCGCAATCGAACGCGCCCGGGAGGCGGGCGTGCTCGCCGTGGAGATGGAGGCGGCCGCGCTGTACACCTTCGCCCGAATGCGCGGGTGTCCAGTCGCCTGTTTCGCCCACGTGACGAACGAGATGGGACGGGGCGACGCCGAGTTCGAGAAGGGCGACGCGGACGGGAGCACCGCGGCCCTGGAGATCGTCGACGCCGCGATCTCGGCCTGGCAGTCGGAGGGCGGAGACGGGTGATACTGTTGGCTGTAACTTCGTGAAGATATTCGCCACGCGACCCTTTCGTTGCGCTTAAGTACGCCACCGCGGTAGGACGGATGCACTCACTGTAGGGGCACCTGCCCCGAGTCCACACGGGCGACAGTGACGGACACCGCGTCGCGGTAGCCAAGTCTGGCCCAAGGCGCAGGGTTGCTAACTCTGTGGCGTAATGCCCCCGGGGTTCGAATCCCCGCCGCGACGTCGACGGCGCCGGCGACCCGGCGCACAGAAACCATGAGCACGGAAGAAACCCAAGACGACGACGACCTCACGTACTTCGTCCGGGTCGGCCAGACCGACCTCGACGGGACGAAAAGCGTCGAGCGAGCCCTCACGGGCCTCGACGGCGTCGGCCACCGAGCCGCCCGACTCGTCGCCCGCGAGACCGGCATCGACCGTCGCGAGACGTTCGGCCGGCTCGAGGACGAGGAGATCGAGACGATCGTGGACACCATCGAACGGTTCGCCGAGACGGTCCCCGACTGGCTCACGAACCGCCAGAAGGACTTCTTCTCCGGCGACGCCGACCACCTCATCGGCAGCGAGGTGGAGTTGGTCCGCGAGCAGGACATCAACCGGATGCAGAAGATCGGCTCTTATAAGGGCATCCGCCACCAGCGCGGCCAGAAGGTACGGGGCCAGCGCACCAAGTCGACGGGCCGCAGCGAGGGCACGGTCGGGGTCAACGTCGAGGAGATCCGCGAGGAGATGGAAGAAGAGGAGATGGAGGACGAATAATGGCACTCGGACAAAACACCAAGTTCTACGAGACGCCGAACCACCCCTACCAGGGCGAGCGCATCGGCGAGGAGTCGGGGTTGACCGGCCGGTACGGACTGAAGAACAAGGAGGAGTTGTGGCGCGCACAGTCCGAGCTGCGATCGATCCGCCGGGAGGCGCGTGACCTCCTCGCGGAGTTCGACTCCGCCGCCGGCGAGGAGCAGTTCCTCGCGCGGCTCAAGCGCTACGGGATCCTCGATCCCAACGACGGGCTCGGCGACGTGCTGGCGCTCGACGAGACCGACATCCTGGAACGACGCCTCCAGACGGTCGTGTACCGGTCGGGGCTGGCGAACACCGCCGATCAGGCGCGCCAGTTCGTCTCCCACGGACACGTTCGCGTCGACGGTCAGCGGGTTCGCGAGCCCTCCTACACCGTCGAACTCGAC
This sequence comes from uncultured Halobacteriales archaeon, assembly GCA_964431395.1. Lineage (GTDB taxonomy): Archaea > Halobacteriota > Halobacteria > Halobacteriales > Hikarchaeaceae > CAYSJP01. Next base: position 4,561 of record CAYSJP010000009.1, on the reverse strand, counting down.
GAGGAAGGCACGATCGAGTTCGACCAGAACAGCCCGCTCGCGGACGAACTGCATCCCGAGCGCGCGGAGGGCAAACAATGAGCAGCGAGGGCGAGAACTGGGGCGTCGCACACGTGCACGCCTCGTTCAACAACACGATCATCACGGTGACCGACGAGACCGGCGCGGAGACGCTCGCCAAGTCCAGCGGCGGGACCGTCGTGAAACAGAACCGCGATGAGGCGTCGCCGTACGCCGCGATGCAGATGGCCGAGACGGTCGCCGAGAAGGCTCAGGAACAGGGCATCGAAGGCGTCCACGTCCGCGTCCGTGGTCCCGGCGGCAACTCCCGGACCGGTCCCGGGCCGGGCGCCCAGGCGACGATCCGGGCGCTGGCCCGTGCCGGCCTCGAGATCGGCCGCATCGAGGACGTCACCCCCCAGCCCCACGACGGCTGTCGCGCACCCCAGCCAGGTCAATAATGGTCGAGTACGACATCGAAGTCGTCGACGCGGACGATCGCTCCGCCGAGTTCGTCGTCCGCGGGATCACGCCGGCCTTCGCCAACGGGATCCGTCGAGCCATGCTCGCCGACGTTCCCACGCTCTCGATCGAGACGGTCCGGATGATCGAGAACTCCTCGGTCATGTTCGACGAGGTGATCGGGCTCCGGCTCGGGCTGGTGCCGCTGACCACCCCCGACGACATCCGCGAGGACGAGCAGATAACGCTCTCGCTGGACGTCGAGGGGCCGGAGACGGCCTACTCGGGGGACATCGAGACGAGCGACGACCTCGTCGAACCCGCCGCGGAGAACGTCCCGATCATCGACCTCAAGGAGGGCCAGCGGCTGGCCTTCGAGGCCGACGCGACCCTGGCGTACGGCAAGGATCACGCCAAACACCAGGGCGGCGTCGCGGTCGGCTACCGCCACCTCAAGACGATCGAGGTCGAAGGCGAGCTGGGTGAGTACGACGAGCGCGATCCCCGGATCGTTCGCGGCGTGATCGAGGAGGACGGCGAGTTGATCCACGCCTCGGAGTTCGACAACGACCTCACGAACCGCTATCCGGATCACGAGGTGTCGGTCCACGACGTCGAGAACGCCTTCGTGTTCGACGTCGAGAGCGACGGATCGCTGTCGGTCGACGACCTCGTGACCGAGGCCGCCCGGTCGATCGCGGACCGCGCCGACGAACTCGAAGACGCGGTCGCACTGTAACACGCATGCTCCCTCACACCACACGCCGCGTCGCTCGCCGGACCCCGAGCGGCGGCCTCGGATCGGCTTCCGGTGGCGCGACGGGCGTCGCCGGGGCGGGTCGATCCGAAAGGGGTTTGAGGGAACGGAGAGAACCCACGTTCGCGTGCAGGGATAGCCAAGTCAGGTCAACGGCGCAGCGTTCAGGGCGCTGTCCCGTAGGGGTCCGCAGGTTCAAATCCTGCTCCCTGCATTTTCCAGCTCGACCGAACGGGAGAGCTGTGAAAACATCCGGAGCAGATTTGAACCCTGGAAGACGCAGCCCGCGCAGCGAAGCGAGCAGGAACGTCTTCCCCCGGTTCAAATCCTGCTCCCTGCATTCTCCGACTCGAACGAACGCGAGAGTCGTGAGAACCACTTTTTCAACACAATGAGCAAGACAAGTCCACGACTGGAGGGCCTCATCGCCGATCTGAAGTCCACCGCCCGGGAGTCGGGTGCGGGCGTCTGGGAGGACGTCGCCGCCCGGTTAGAGAAACCCCGGAGCACGCACGCCGAGGTGAACCTCGGCCGGATCGAGCGCTACGCCCGCGAGGACGAGACCGTCATCGTGCCGGGCAAGGTGCTCGGCAGCGGCGCGCTGACCAAGGCGGTCACCGTCGCGGCGGTCGACTTCTCGGGCAGCGCGGAGACGAAGATCCGCCAGGCCGATGGGAACCCGATCGACGTCGCACAGGTACTCGAAGACAACCCCGAAGGATCCAAAGTGCGGGTGATGCGATGAGCGACGACTTCGAGCCCGACGTCGTGATCGACGGCCGGGACTGCATCCTCGGCCGCGTCGCCTCGATCGTCGCCGAGCGCGCGCTCGACGGCGAGTCGATCGCCGTCGTCAACGCCGAGGGGATCGTCATCACGGGCGACGACGACGACGTGATCGGCACCTTCGAGAAGCGAACCGAACTCCAGTCCGACCGCGGGCCGTACTACCCGAAGCGGCCCGACAAGATCGCGAAGCGATCGGTCCGGGGGATGCTGCCCTACAAGCGCCCGCGGGGCCGCGACGCCTTCGGACGTGTGCGCATGTACCTGGGTAACCCCTACGACGAGGACGGCGAGGTCCTCGAGGGCACGTCGCTGGATCGGCTGTCGAACACCGAGTTCGTCGAACTCGGCGAGATTTCCGCGAAACTGGGAGCCACGGTAACATGGTAACGAACACGAGCGGCAAGAAGAAGACGGCAATCGCCCGCGCCACGGTGACGGACGGCGAGGGCCGCGTGCGCATCGACTCCCGACCGATCGAGCTGATGGAGCCCGAGACGGCCCGGCTGAAGATGCTCGAGCCGTTCCGGATCGCCGGCGAGGATCTCCGGGATTCGGTCGACATAAACGTGAACGTCGAGGGCGGCGGCACGATGGGCCAGGCCGACGCCGTCCGGACGGCGCTCGCGCGCGGACTCGTGGAGTACTCCGGCGACATGGAACTGCGCGACGCCTACATGCAGTTCGATCGGACGCTTCTGGTGAACGACGTCCGCCAGTCCGAATCCAAAAAGTGGGGCGGCCCGGGTGCCCGGGCGCGCTACCAGAAGTCCTACAGGTGATCCAGCCATGATGATCCCGGTCCGGTGTTTCACGTGTGGCAAGGTCATCGGCGAACACTGGGACGAGTTCACCGCGCGGGCGGCGAGCCACGAGGGTGAGGAGGATCCCGAGGCCGTGCTGGACGACCTGGGGCTGGAGCGACACTGCTGTCGGCGCATGTTCGTCGCCCACACCGACCTCGTCGACGTGGTCTCACCCTACCAATAATGCAACGAGGAACCTACAACCGCTACGAGAAGGCCCGCATCATCGGTGCGCGAGCCCTGCAGATCGCCTACGGCGCGCCGGTGCTGATCGACACCGCCCAGACCGAGCCGATCCTGATCGCGGCCGAGGAGTACGACGCCGGCGTCCTGCCCTTCACCGTCCGGCGGGGGGTGAGTAGCTGATGTCGCTGATCGAGCGGATCCGGCTCCGCCGGGTGCTCGACTCCCGGGGCAACGGCACCGTCGAGGCCGACGTGATGGTCCAGGGCGGCGGGTTCGGCCGCGCGGCCGCGCCCTCCGGCGCGAGCACCGGCGAGCACGAGGCGGTCGAACTCCCGCCCGCCGAGGCCATCGCGGCGGCGCGCGAACACGCGCTCCCCCGCCTGGAGGGAGAGGTGTTCGCCGCGGACCAGCGGTCGGTCGACCGGGCGCTGCGTGGCGCCGACGGCACCGAGGACTTCTCGGGCATCGGCGCGAACTCCGCGGTCGCGATCAGCATGGCGGCCGCGAAAGCCGCCGCGGACCTGCTTTCCGTGCCGGCGTACCAGCACCTCGGCGGCGCGTTCCGGGGCGAGAACTTCCCGATTCCGCTGGGGAACGTGATCGGCGGCGGCGAACACGCTCGCGAGGCGACGGACATCCAGGAGTTTCTCGCGGCTCCGGTCGGCGCGCCGAGCGTCGAGGACGCGGTCTTCGCGAACGCGGCCGTCCACGCGGCCGTGGGCGACATCCTCCAGGAGCGTGGCGTTCCGGCCGCGAAGGGCGACGAGGGCGCGTGGGCGCCGGCAGTCGACGACGCCGCGGCCTTCGAAATCGTCGCGGAGGCGACCGAGCGGATCGAGGCGGAGGTCGGCTTCCGCATCGGCGTCGGCCTCGACGTGGCCGCCGCCGAGCTGTACGCCGAGGGCGTCTACCAGTACGGCGACCGCGAGCGCGACACCGCCGAGCAGATCGACTACGTCGCGGAGCTGGTCTCGGAGTACGACCTCGTCTACGTCGAGGACCCCCTCGACGAGAACGACTTCGACGCCTTCGCGGAGCTCACGGACCGGGTCGGCACGGAGACGCTGATCTGTGGGGACGACCTGTTCGTGACGAACGTCGAGCGACTCCAGCACGGCATCGAAACCGGAGCGGGCAACGCGATCCTGGTCAAGCCCAACCAGATCGGGACGCTGACCGACGCCTTCGACGCGATCGAACTGGCGACGGAGAACCGGTACACCCCCGTGGTCTCCCACCGTAGCGGCGAGACCGAGGATACGACGATCGCACACCTGGCCGTCGCGGTCGGCGCGCCCTTCATCAAGACGGGCGCGGTCGGTGGCGAGCGGACCGCGAAGCTCAACGAACTCATCCGGATCGAACACGAGGCACTATGACAGACGACACCGAGACCGAGGTCGTTCAAGAGGCGACCGACGACGACGCACAGCCCGAGGACGCGGGCGGGCCCGAGGGGCTCGACCCCGACGACCTCGAAGGATCGACCGACGACACCGGGGAGGCGGACGACGCCGGCGCCTCCCTCGACGAGAACGTGATGCCCGACGAGGAGGCCGACCTC
>CAYSJP010000008.1:0-20590 GCA_964431395.1 uncultured Halobacteriales archaeon | reverse complement strand
GGAGATCGTCCTCGAATCCTCCGTCGAGAACCCCAAGCTCAGTGGCCTGGTGATCCGGGAGGCCTGATAATGACCGGGTCGGCCGGACTCCGTCTTTTCACGGTAGGAATCGATCCCGACTCTTCCGGCCGAATCGAAATCGGACGAGCGTCCAAATACCGGGAGAACAGCTACGAACGCGATTCAGCGTTCGTGATGGGTGATCGTATCGACTCCCGGCGGATAGGGGAGCTTAATAGTAACCGACCACAATTCGGTCATGGACGAACGTGACGATGACAGACACAGACCACACCGACGACGGTAACGGAGGGGTCGATCGGCGGAAGTTCGTCGCGGGGGTGAGCGCGCTCGGCGTGGCCGGCGTGGCAGGGTGCCTCGGCGACGACAGCGGGGACGGGACCGACACCCCTACCGACGAAACGAACCCGGATTCGCCGGCGCCGCCGACGGAATCGGACACCGAAACCGAGACCGACACCGAGACCCCGACGGAGACGGCGACCCAAACGCCGGCCCAGCCGGAGTTCGAACCGATCCCGACGAACCTCGTCTACCAGTTCTTCGAGGGGAGTTTCGACGAGATGCCGAACTTCGACAACCTGGCACCGGCGGATTCGGGCGAGCCCGACGTGATCACGGCGGATCCGGCCGACGGACCGGGGGCGTTCCGGTACACGGGCACGCTCCCCATCGGGGGACGGCTCCCGCAGGGAACCTACACGTTCCACGCCGATCAGGACCTGATTTCGGAGGGCCGGCTGGCGATGTACCTCGGGTCGAACCAGCTCAATTTCTCCGACGGCACGACGAGCCTGTTCCTCAACGGAAACAGCGACATCACCGTCGAGTACCTGCAGAACAGCGGCGACGGCCAGATCAGCCTCGGCTGGGAGGGGACCAACGGCGAGTTGCTCCCCCGGATCGCCGACACCGACCCATTGCGCCAGAGCCGGCAGGCCCAGGGGCGCTACGAGGTCGAAGTCTCGCGGTACCCCAACAGCAAGCGGATGCAGATGCCCGACAGCGGGAGCGACGAGTCGAAACGCTCGCTGGCCGTCGGGCTGCCGAGCCTCAGGCACTTCTGTTTCGACGCGAACACGGCCGGCGTGCAGTACGGCTGGAACGGCGCGTTCCTCGACTACGGTCCGATGGTCGCCTACGGCGGCGGCCGCGGTGACGACGAGGGCCAGCCTCTCGGCAACACGTTCGACGTCGGCGGGGTGGACTACCCGCTCCGGATCGGCAACCCCGACGCCGAACCCGCGGTGGAGTTCCACGGGTACCGCGAGACGCCACACCCGCCCGAGTTGCACTACAGCCTCGACGGGATGGCCGTGACCCAGGCGGTGAGCGGAGTCACGGGCGGGATCGGCCTGGAGTACACCTTCCGGTTCGAACAGACGCCGTCCCAGGCAGTGTACTTCCACACGGCCGAGGACGCGGACATCGAACGGGAGGCCAGCGTAGGGTCCTGGAGCGGCGGGACCCTGGAGATAACCGATCAGATCACCGAGTTTACAGTGACCATCACGGAGGGCGGACAATGACGCTTCCGGACGGCTACTCACTCGAGACGGTTGCGAACTCGAGCATGGGACCGGACACCGAACTCGAGGTCGGGGGACTGAACGTTCGCCCGAACGACAACCTGCTGGCCAGCACCCGCGGGGGCGAACTCTGGGAGATGGATTCGGACTCCGGCGAGTGGACGCGCCTGACCGACAGCCTCCACCAGACGCTCGGCGTCTGGACCGAGGACGACGAGGACGGCATCTGGGTCATGCAGAAGGCCGAGTTGACCCACCTCGTCGACGACTCCCCGGCCCCGGGGATCGACATGTACGAGACGGTGTGTGACGAGTTCGGCATCTCCGGTGACTACCACGAGTTCGCCTTCGGTCCGGTTCGGGACAGCGAGGGGAACTTCTACTTCAACCTCAACCTCGGCGCCGAGGGCGGTGGCCCGCTGACCGGCGTGATGATCTACTCCGCGCCGTACCGTGGGCATGCGTACAAGGTGACTCCCGACGGGGAGTGTGACCGGTTCGCACACGGATACCGATCGCCCGCCGGCATCGGGATCAACGGGGACGACGAGCTGTTCTACAGCGACAACCAGGGCGACTGGGTGCCGGTGTGTCACATCGCCCACGTCACCGAGGGCAGCTTCCACGGTCACCCCCACTCGCTGGGGCCCCGCGACGACTTCCCCAGCTACGAGAACCTCGACGAAGCCGACCCGGACGAGTTCCTGTCCGAGCGCAAGCCACCGGCGGTCTGGGTCCCGTACAACCTGGCGCAGTCGACCGGCGGCGTCACGTTCGATGAGAGCGGGAACTTCGGTCCCTTCGAGGGCCAGGCGTTCTACGGCGACCAGAACAACGCCAACCTCAGCCGCGTGTACATGGAGGAGGTCAACGGCTCATACCAGGGGGTCACCTTCCCGTTCACCGACGTCGGCGAACTCCAGTGTGGGACGCTCCGCGAGGAGTTCACCAACGACGGATCGAGCCTGTATCTCGGCCAGACCGACCGCGGGTGGGGATCGGTCAGTGGTGAGCCGTACGGCATCCAGCGCATCGACTACGACGGCGAGACGATGCCCTTCGAGATGCAGTCCGTCGAGATCATGGACGGTGGCTTCCGGGTCAACTTCACCAAGCCGGCCACGCAACTGGACGCACAGAACCCCAACAACTGGGACATCTCCCACTGGACGTACAACTACCACTCCAACTACGGCTCAAACCGGGTCAACGAGACGTCGCTCGACGCCTCCGAGGTCACGCCCACCGTCGTCGACGACGGGATGGCGGTCGAACTGGAACTGCCCTCCGTCGGGCCGGCCGACCTCTCCGGGACCCGCACCGTCCAGGCGCGCATCTACGGCATCGAGGCGGACGGGATCTCCGCGCAGGACGGCAGCGAGATGGCACAGCCCGTCGGCTACTACACGGTCAACGACGTGCCGAACTAGCGGGCGTCTCCCGGTGGCGTTCTCGCAGTCAGGGTGCTCGATACGACGGGTTTCGGGATCGCAACGCCGCTCACAACACGCTTATGCGGGCGGCAGCCATTGGCGATAGCATGCCAAGCCGCCGACGATTCCTGCAGGTCTGTGTGGCCGGAACTGCCGGGCTGGTAGCCGGCTGTTTCGGCGGGTCCGACGACGGCGACTCCGGCGGTGGAACCCGGCCCGCTTCGGAGACGCGGGGCGGATCCACGAGCCCGACCCCGACGGTCGACGGCACCGCGACCCCGGACGACGGCGTTCTCTACGAGGAGGACTGGACCGGCGTCACGATCGAGAAGGGGAGCGGCTGGATCCACGAGACCCCCGCGTTCGAGGAGGCGGTCGAGTTCAATTACTCGGTGGTTGCCGGGGAGTCGGTCGGGTTCGACGTGTACGTCTTCGGCGACGAGCATCCGAAATCGGAGTACGAGGAGTGGATCAACGCGCCCTCGGGGCTGAAGTTCGAGACGAACGGAATCGTCGGGCTGAGCGGCGCGACGGCACGCGACGTGACGGGGTCGGTCGAGCGGACGCCGTTCGTCGACTCCGGGGTGAAGTGGCTCGCCGTGGACCACTCCGATTTCAACGGCGGGTTCCCGCGGGCGGAGGTCGACGAGGAGAGCCCCGACGAGATCACGGTCGACGTCTCGATCCGGGTGACGCCCGCGTTCTGATTATACTGTCGGACGGAACGTTTGATAACCTCCGCCGGGGACGGTCCCCGGCGGAACGTATCACTGCTTCCGTCCGACAGTGTACTCTCCCCGGTAGGCCGGGCGTCTCTACTCGCTGTTGTCCGAAACTCTAGGGTCGAAGGAAGCGTCCGGGCCGACGTACCGCGTCCACAGGAGCAACAGCGTCGGCAACACGAACACGCTCGCGAGGAACGAGTAGCCGATGCTCACCGCCGCGATGACGCCGAACTGCCTGATCACCGGCAGGATCGCGAGCGCCAGCGTGCCGAAGGCGGCGGTCGTCGTCGCGGCACTGCCCAGCAGCGCGCCCCCCGTCCCCGTCAGCGTCGTCTCGATCGCGTCCCAGGCGTTCTCCGCGCGATCTAGCTCCAGGCGGTACCGGGTGCTCACGTGGATGCTGTAGTCGACGCCGAGCCCGATCCCCAGGCTCGTGATCAGCACCGTCAGCACGTTGAACGGCATCCCCAGCAGATACATCGTCCCGAGAATCCAGGAGATCGAGAGCGCGACGGGCAGAAGCGTCACCGCCCCCAGCGTCGCGCCGTGGCCCGCCAGCCGGTAGGCGATCGAGAGGAAAAACAGGATCGCGACGAACGCCGCCAGAAAGGCCTCGGTGAGGCTGTCGAACAGGAACTCCTCGATGACGTGGTTCACCACCGGTCCCCCGGTCGCGACGGCGGTCCAGTTGCCCGCACCGTCGGTCCGCGTTCCGGTCGTGTCCTCCGTCCCGGGAACGTCGATCCGAACGTCGCTCGTGGGGTCGCCCTCGATGGCTGCCGCGACGGCGCGCATGTCCGCGGTCGTCTCGGCGTAGGTGGCATCACCCCGGACGCCGACGATCAACCGGACCGCCCGGTACTCGCCGTCGTCCGTGCGGTGGATCACCTCGCTCGCCCGATCCCGGTCGGCGTCGAACAGCTCGTCGTACAGTTCGCCGATGTCGTCGTCGGGCACCCCGTCGTTGGAGGTGTCGGCGACCCGATAGGAGATGTTGAACGAGTCGTTTTCGGCGGACGTGTCCCGCATCACGGACACCGGACCCTCTATGTCGGCCTCGCCGTTTGGCAGGGTGAACACCGCGTCCCCCCGGCTCGCCGCGTCGCTGGCGTTCACGAGCCGCTGGAGGAACGCCTCGTCGGTGACGTTCCCGCGGACGAGGACCTGCGCCCGGGCGCCCTCGCGGCGGAAGTTCTCGTCGACGACGTCCAGCGTGTCGGCGGCGTAGTACGTTCCGGGGGCCATCCCGCCGGGCAGGGCCCCGGTCCACTCCGGCGGGCTCTGTGCGATGAAGTCCCGTTGTTCGAACGTCGTGTCGACCTGCGTGGCGCCGTAGGCGCCCCCGGCGGTGAGCAGGAGCACGGCCACCAGGACGGCAAGCGGCGCGCGCCGGGCCGCGATCGCGCCGACGGAGAGGCCACGGCTGAGCCGGCCGCCGCCGGTCGCTAGCGCCCGCTTTCGCCGGTCCAGTCCGTACGACTCGAGCAGTTCGTCGAGCTCCACCTTCGCCGCCGGGACGAGGGTACCGAACACCAGAAACGTCGACAGGATCCCGAACGCGCCGACGACGCCGAACTGCCGGATCACACCCAGCGGGCTGACGGCGTTCGCGAGAAAACCCATACTCGTCGTCACGGTCACCCAGGCGAGCGCGACGCCGACGCCGGCGAGCGCGACCGTCATCGACCCGCGGACGGAGTCGTCGAACCCCTCGCCCCTCCGGCGCTCGCGGTGGCGCATGAACACGTGGATCGCGAAGTCGATCGACAGCCCGATCAGCAGGATCGGCACCGCGACGAACAGCACGTTGAACGGGAGTCCGCTCCAGCCGAGCAGGCCGAAGGTCCACACGAGGACGGCCACGATGCCCGCCACCCCCAGAACGATATCGAGGGGATCGCGGTAGGCGATCGCCAGCGCGAGGACCACAAAGAGGAGCGTGAAGGGGCCGATGATACCGAGGCTGTCGGCCATCGAGCGGTCGATCTCGTCCTCGATCATTCCCGAGCCGAAGACGAGGTACTCGCCGCCTCCGGAAACCCCGTCCGGGCCGTCGTCAGGTCGCGTGGCCGGTGGGGCGCCCACGACCGTCCTCCCGGCCTCGTACTGCGCCACGAACTCGCGGAGCTGGAGCTGGCTCTCGATCACGCGGGGGTCGGTCACGCCCAGCTCGAGCCCGCCGGCACCGTCAGTTCGCTGGGTGAGTACCGTGATCCGGGCCTCCGCAGTCGTCGAGTTCAGCTCGTATGAGGCGGCCACGAGATCGAGGACTTCGTCCCCTCTGGTACCGCTGCCGTTGAGCGTCTGCCTGAGGAGGCGGTCGAACTCCGACTCGTTCCGTAGGGCCTCGATCTGGTCTTCGAGCGGCGGTCGGTCCGCGTTGCTGAGTTCGTCGAACTCGTCGGCAACGTCCCCGAACTCGCGGAACAGGTCGTTGAACTGGCGGTCGAGGAGGCCGGTCGCCAGATCGTACTGGCGTTCGATGGTACTCACGTTGTCCCGGTAGGCCTCCCGATCGGTGGCGTTCTCGCCGTACCGTCGCTCGAGTTCGACGAGGTTCGACTCGGCCGGTCGTACTCGCTCCAGGAGAAACGTCTCGTAGTTGTCCTCCGCGAAGCTGTCGAGGCCGACGGTCGCGTTCTCGACGACCGCCGCGATGTCGGCCTCGAGTCGGGCCTCCCTGTCCTCGTAGGTGGAACTGTTCTCGTCGAGCCCGGCGGTGTCGTTCGCGAAGGCCCGGGTCAGGTTCCGGGTTCGGTTGATCCCGGCCAGCAGGCGGTCCTCGGTCGCGTTCAGTTCGTCCCGGCGGGCCTCGAGTTCGTCGACGCGCTCCTCGAGTTCGTCGAACTGGTCCTCCCTGATCGACCGGATCGCGACGACGTTCTCGACGCCGGTGATCGGGTCGTCCTCGAGGAGGGTGTCGTTGATCGAGTCGTTCGCGCGGATCGCGCGCTGCAAGCGGAGGGAGTCGAGCAGCGACTCCCGCGTGAGGACGTTCTCGCCGGTCCGGACCACCAGCGCCTGGGTGGTGTTTTCCTCGCCGGCGGTCGTGAAGTTCGCGTCGACGTAGTCGTCGGCCCGCGCCTCGGGGGAGTCGCCCGTGAACCCATCGAGCGAGGTGTCGTTCTCGATCATCGTGACGCCCGCGCCCACCGCCGCCGTCGCTACCAGCATCACGAGGAGGACGATCCGCGCGTGAGTCGTCACCGCGCCCGCGACTCGGTGTGAGAAACTCATCGGCTCCTCTCGCCCTGGGGGATACCCCGTCCTTACCAGTTGGTCGACAAGTAGCTGTTGATGACGGTGATCGCGCTCAGAACGCCCCGTAGGGGACGACGTACAGGAGGGCGTACACGACCACCCCGAGCGCGAACGAGACGAGCCACAGCGTCGCCGTGATCCGGCCGAACCGGGGGTGGTCCGTCAGCGGGATCTCCTCGACCGGCCGCGTGAGCGCGAGCAGGAGGACGTAGTACAAAAGGGGGACACAGACGACCGCGAGCAGGATGTGGACCGCGAGGATCGGGAGGTACACGTACCCCTCCAGAGCCGCGGGCCCCGGAAACTCCCGGGGCCCCACGAGCGCCACCCGGTAGAGGTACAGCCCCAGAAAGAGCCCGAAGAGGACGAACCCGGACCCCATCGCCCCGCGGTGTTTCGCGACGTCGCCGCGCCGGATGGCGCGCCAGCCGTACCCGATGACGCCGATGGCGAGCAGGCTGATCGCGGCGTTGACGTGCGGGATGGCCTCGATCACCCCGTCCGGCGCGCCCGGGAGCGCGGCGTCGGGGACGACGCCGCCGGCGGCCGCGAACACGAGCCCGAGCGAGACGGCCGACAGGACGGCCGCGAGTCCGGGGACGTGGTCGCGAACCTCGACTGACATATCCGATCGTGAGGCCGGGTCGACAAATACCCTGTCGATCGTGGGTCGACGGCGCCGGGACGCCCGGCCGTGGCTCCCAAAAATCGGGTGACTCCGCGGGGTTAATTCCCGCCGATCTTTCATCGCAAACAGCCTTATGCGGCTCCGAACCCTACTCTAATACGGTGATGGCCGCCCGAAACACCTCCACCCGGAACGGCGCACCGAGGCGAAAAACGGTGCTGTTTTGTCCCCGGTGTGGCTACGAGAGCACCCTCCCCGGCGACTGGCGCATCGAGGAGGCGGACGCCGGTACCGCGTACACCTGTCCGGAATGTGACGCGACGGTGATCGAGCAGCCGGAAGCGCTCCTCGCGTAGCGCGGATTCCGTCGTATCGCCCCGGCCGGTTTTCCGGCGGCGTGACTCCGAGTCTTTACGAATCTTTATTCATACCGCCTCGAATGGGAGCCACATGAGCGATCCGATCCGTGTCCTCCTCGTCGACGACAACCCTCGCTTCGCCGACGTGGCTGCGGAACACCTCCGGCGGGAGGACGACCGGATCTCGGTCGACACGATGACGGACCCCAGCGAGGCGTTCGAAGCGCTCGGCGGGGGCAGTTTTGACTGTATCGTCTCCGACCACGACATGTCCGGACAGGACGGCATCGAGTTCCTCGAGACCGTCCGCGAGGCGTATCTCGACCTCCCGTTCATCCTCTTCACCGGGAAAGGAAGCGAGGCGGTCGCCAGCGAGGCCATCTCGGCGGGCGTGACCGACTACCTCCAGAAGGAGGGGGACTTGAGCCAGTACACCGTCCTCGCGAACCGGATTGCGAACGCCGTCCAGCAGTACCGATCACAGCGCGCGGTCGAGGAGACCGAACGGAAACTGTCACGGATCGCGGAACGAACGGACGACGTCCTGTTCCTGTTCGAGGGCGACTGGAGCGACGTCCTGTTCGTCAACTCCAACTACGAGTCGGTCTGGGGGGAACCGATCGCGGAACTGGAGCGTGACCCCACGTCGTTTCTGGGGCACGTCCACCCCGAGGACCGCGAGGAGGTGACGCGTTCCATGGAGCGCGTGTCGGACGGCGAGCGCGTCACCGTCGAGTTCCGTCTGGTTCGGCCAGACGGGGACCGACGGTGGCTCCGGGCGGAGGGCACGCCGATCTTCGACGACGGGGAGGTCGACCGCATCGTCGGGTTCGTCCGCGACATTACCGACGAGCGGGAGCGCCGCCGGAAGAGCAGTCTGCTGGACCAGGTGTTCGAACAGGTCCCGGTCCACATGTACCTCAAGGACGAGGAGGGCCGTCACGTCCGGGTGAGCGAGCATCACACCGACGACCCGGGGCGGTACCTCGGCAGGACGGACCGGGAGCTCTTCCCCGGCGAGTTCGGCGAGGAAACCCACGCGGACGACAAGCGGGTGATCGAGACGGGGGAGCCGATCCTCGACAAGGAGGAGTACCTCCCGGACCGGGAGGACTGGCATCTCACCTCGAAGGTCCCCCGGTACGGCGACGAAGGCGAGATCCGGGGGGTGATCGGCGTCACCAAGAGCATCACCGAGCGCAAGGAGTACGAACGCGAGCTGGAGCGCCAGAACGAGCGCCTCGACGAGTTCGCCAGCGTCGTCTCCCACGACCTGCGAAACCCGCTGAACGTGGCCGAGGGGCGCCTGGAGCTCGCGCGCGCCGAGTGTGAGAGTGCTCACCTCGAGGACGTGGCTGCCGCCCACGACCGGATGGAATCGCTCATCGAGAGTCTCCTGTCCCTCGCGCGGGGCGGGGAACGGGTGAGCGAACCGGAGCCCGTCCGGCTCGGGGAGCTCGCGCGTGAGTGCTGGAGTACCGTCGAGACCGCGGACGCGCGGCTCGATGTCCGGACGGCCCGGACGATCCACGCCGATCCGACCCCCCTCACGCAACTGTTCGAGAACCTGTTCCGGAACGCGGTCGAACAGGACGGGGGCGACGTGACGGTGGTCGTCGACGAACTCGACGGCGCGGACGGGTTCTTCTTCGCGGACGACGGCCCCGGGATTCCCGCCGAGGACCGCGATCGGGTGTTCGAGACCGGCTACTCGACGACGGACGGGGGGACGGGGTTCGGCCTCTCGATAGTGAGCGAGATCGTCGATGCCCACGGGTGGGAGATCTCGGTGACGGATGGGGAGGCCGGCGGCGCACGGTTCGAGATCACGGGCGTCGAGCCCGGGGGGTGACCGTCGCTGGGGTCGCTCCCGGTCCGTGCCTCCGGTGACGTGGCCACGGTCTTCGCCCTCGATCGTTCCCCGTGGAAACGAAAGCGCTTTTACTCGGCCGTAAGCTATCTCGATGTGCGCGTGGGTAGCCAAGCTAGGCCAACGGCGCAGCGTTGAGGGCGCTGTCCTGTAGAGGTCCGCCGGTTCAAATCCGGTCCCACGCATTCTCCGGCTCGAACGAAGGTGAGAGCCGTGAGAATCGACGGTGGATTTGAGCCCCGGAAGTCACAGCCCCGCAGCGTAGACCGTAGCGACCGGTCGCTTCCCCTCGAGGCAGAGGCGTACTATCGGTCGCGCACGCCGACCGGCGTGGTTCGTCGGCCGGCCCCGAGGTATCGGCGGATCAAGAATTATTGGGCTCGCCCGAGTAGGTCCACGGTGATGTCCGAGCAGCGATCCACCCACCTCCGACGCAAATGCATCGGCTGTGGTTTCGAGGCCGCCGCGGGGAGCGACGCGTGGAAAACGGTGAACCACCCCTCGCTCGGTTCGCTCACGCAGTGCCCCGAGTGCGGGAGCACGGACGTCCACAGTCTGGGCTGAGACTCACCGGCGACGTCCACCGCCCCGACACCCACCGGCGACGTCCACCGCACCGAGACCCGCTGGGTCGGATCGATCAGTCCTCCCGGGTCCGTCCAGGGCCAGTTTCCCGGAGCCGTCCGCCCCCGGTTTTATGACTGGTCCCGGCGATACGGTCGTTCGAACGATGACCTCGGACCTGGTGACGTCACCGGACCTGCTGTTCAAGATCGGCTGGTCGGGGTTCAGTCTGCTGTTCGTGATCGTCGGCCTTTTCGTGGCGAATCGAGGCCGCAAGTCCCGTGCGCGGAGTGGCCGGATCGCCGACACGGAGACGACGCCGGTTCGCGACCTCCAGCCGGGGACGGTCGAGGTCAAGGGGACCGCCCACCCGGCCGAAGGCGCCAGCCCGATGGAGTCGCCCATCACCGAGGCGGACGCCCTGGCAACCCGCGTCGAGATCGAGAAGTACCAGAGCAGCAGCCAGGGTGGCGGGAGCTGGCAGACCATCCACGAGGAACAGGACACGGTGCCGATGGTCGTGGACGACGGGACGGGGCGGGTGCGCGTCGAACTCCCCCCGGACGGGAAACTGAACCTGGATGCGATCCGGACGAGGGTCAGTGGCGGCGAGGAGCCCCCGGAACCGATCCAGCGGTTCGTCGAGCAGGAGTCCGCCATCGACGAAGCGGCGCGACGCGAGATCGGGCCCCTGAGCCTGGGCGAGCGCCGCCGGTACTCCGAGGGTGTGATCGAACCCGGCGAGGAGGTGTACCTCCTCGGGCGGGCACGCGAAGAACAGGCCGGCTGGGGCGAGCGCGAGCACGTGATCGACGAGCCGACTCCGGCCGGCGACTTCGTCCTGTCGGATAAGTCCGAGGAGGAGTTGATCAAGAGTGGACGGTGGGGTGGAGCCTTCCTGCTCGGGTTCGGCGGTCTCTTCGCGGGCGTGGGGGCACTGTTCGCGATCATCCCCTGGCTCGTCCTCTGATCGGCATCTCCTTTTCCGACCTCGGTCAGTGACGCGAATCGCGATCGGATGCACCGCCGACACGGTTATTTGTTAGCGTGCCGATAGGAGGGACGCCGCGCAGAGCAAACCGTTATCCGTATCCCCTGCACACGATGTTCCATGGCAAAGTGTCGTAACTGTGGTTCCTTCGTGACCGAATCCTACGTCAAGGTGTTCGCGCCAAACGGAATGAGTCGACCCCGGGTCTGTCCGAACTGCGAGGACAAGACCCGCGAGAAGGGCGGCGTCCGCGAGAAGCGCAGCTAACGCGGGACTCGTGGGTGCGCGATCCCGGTCCGAGCTGCCGGGGCGGCGCTTCCGTCCGGGATAGCGGGGTAGCGTTCCGGGTCCTCCCGCGTCCGGGTGACCCCCCGTTTTATCGCCGCGCTCCCACAACGCCCGGCCATGGCGAAACAGCCACACCTGCTCGTGTCGGAGGGCGACCTCAACGACGTCGCGCTCCTGCCGGGGGATCCGGACCGCGTCGAGCGGATCGCGAACCGTTGTGAGGACGCCCGCGTCGTCTCGGAGAACCGCGAGTACACGCTCGTCAACGCTACCTACGGCGGGACCGACCTGACGATCTGCTCGACCGGTATCGGGTCACCGTCGGCGGCGGTCGCCGTCGAGGAACTCGCCGCGGTCGGCGTCGAGACGATGATCCGCCCGGGTACGACCGGCGCGCTCCAGGCGGGCATCGAGATCGGCGACATGGTGATCGCGACGGGCGCGGCGAAGGACGAGGGGACGACGAAGCGCTACGAGGCCGTCGAGTACCCCGCGGTGCCGGACTACGAGGTGCTCTCGGCGCTGGTCGGGGCCGCCGGAGCGGACGAGGGGTCGGTCCACGTCGGCCCGATCGCGACCGACGACGCGTTCTACGCGGAGGACGAGGCGTACTTCACCGACCGGGAGGCGGCGGGCATCCTGGCGGTCGAGATGGAGGCGGCGGCGCTGTTTACCCTCGCGCGCCGGAAGGGGTTGCGGGCCGGCGCGATCTGTACCGTCGACGGCAACCTGATCGAGGGAACCCAGAAGGGCGAGACCGAAGACGAGGAGCTTCCGGCGAAGGCCCGGAACAACGTCGCCCGGATGATCGACATCGCGCTCGAGGCGGTCACCCGGCTCGGGTAGCCGGTGGACACGTCCTGGCGATCCACGGGCGAGCGGAAGTTCCTTCGTACCCCATCGGAAACACACCACATGGACCAGGGGCCTCGATGGGGACTCGACGATCTGTACCGGCGCGCTCGTCGGATCGAGCGCGATGAGATCGGCGCGTTTCGGAACTGGATCGAACACACGGACAACCTGATCCACGTGTCCGTGCTGGTCTTTCTCCCGTCGTTGATCGGACTCGTGACGTACCTCTCGAACCTGTTCGAAGGCGTGTTGCCGTTTCTCATGTTTCCACCGTTGGCGTCCGGGGTTTACAGCCTGTTTGCGGATCCCGAATCGGAGGCTTCCTCGCCCCGGCGTTTCGTTGGGGGGCTCACGCTCGGGGCGGCCTGTGGCTGGATCGCACTGGAACTCGCCACGGGCTACTGGTACGACGTGCCGGCGGGACGGCTCCGGATCCACGCCGGGGCCGCGGCGTTCAGCGTTCTTCTCACCGGCGTTCTCGCGTGGATGCTCGATCTGGAGGAGTCGGCCGCGTTCTCGACCGCACTCCTGGTGTTGGTGACGGGGGCAGATCAGCCGGTGTACGTCCTGAGCGTCGCGGTCTCGACGCTGCTCATCGCGGGTGTTTTCATCGTGTGGCGCGAGCGGTTCTACGAGCGACGCGGCGAGTATCTCTATCAGACGACGAAGGGCGACGACCACGTTCTCGTCCCGGTCCGGGGTGAGACAGCAGACGCGACGGCGGCACTAGGTGCGCGTCTCGCATCGGCACACGACGCCGGAAAGGTCGTTCTGATCGACGTTCTCGGCACGGAGACCATGGAAGCGGCTCAAGCCGACCTCGTGGGGGCTCGTTCCGTCGACGCGGCCGATGAGACCGACCAACGGACCGACGGTGGCCAGGGAGACACGGACGCGGCGGCCACCGCAACGGTGACCCCCGCCGAGGAGGTCAAAGAGGCCGCGTCCACGGAGGCGTCGACGGATCTGGAGGCCCGCTCCCGGGCGATCGAATCGGAGTTTGACGTTCCCTGTGAGGTGATCGTCGCCTTCGGCGGCCCCGACCCGGGGACAACGGTTCTGGAGGCGGCCCGAGACACGAACTGTGACCTGATCGCAACGCCCTACCGGGAGGACGGTGACGTGCTTGAGGGGTTCATACAAACCCTGTTTCGCGGGGACGTGGACGTGCTGGTCCACCGTTCGACCGACGGGCAAACGGACTGGTCCAACGCGCTCGTCCCCGTTCGCAAGGCCGGCGACGTCGCCAACGCGATGATCGACTTTGCCGGACGCCTCGTCGGCGGAAGCGAGGTGGCGGTCTGTCACTGCATCGGGTCCGGTCGCGAGCGCCGGCGCGCGGAGGCGATGCTCGCGAACCTCACCGACACCGCCGCCGAGGGCGTCGAGACCCGCATCTCCGAGACGCCGATCGAGGAGTTTCTCGGGCGCAACGACGACCGGTACGATATCGTGTTTCTCGGAGCGAGCACCGACCGGAGCGCCGCCTCCCGGTTCGTCTCGAAACCCACGTTCAAGCGCGTGAGCGACCTCGACACCGACGTCGCTGTCGTCCACCGCGGGTGAACCTAAGGATGGGCGGGTCCCGGACCGCGTCGCCAGTCCCGAGCCCCGGACGCCGACGCGTCAGTTCGGCGGAACGCTGATGAGGCGACGCGCCGATCACACGTCCATGGAATGGAAGCTGTTCGCCGACCTCGCGGAGGTGGCCGGCGAGCGCCGCGTCGAGGTCGACGCGGGGGCGGAGACGGCCGGCGAGGCGCTCGAGGCACTCCTCGGCGCGTACCCGGCCCTCGGCGACCGCGTCCTCGCCGACTCGGGCGACCTCGCGGACCACGTCAACCTCCTGCGGAACGGCGAGAACGTCGCCGACGCGGGGGGCCTGGAGACGCCCGTCTCCCCGGACGACGAACTCGCGCTGTTCCCGCCGGTCAGCGGCGGGTAGCGCAGCGGGTGCGGGGGAGCGTCGTCACCCCTCGAACGACTCCGTCAGGTCCGCCGCGAGCACGAAGTCCGGACTCTCCGAGAGCCGGTGTCCGGCCAGCGCTCCGTCTCCCCGCCCGCCTCGCGGTCGGTCGTGCGAACCCGGTACGCGAGGCCCCGCGCCTCGTCGTCCCCGACGACCAGTAGCCCCGTCCCGGCCGCGGCGTGCTCCAGGCGTTCGCGCGTGACCGCCGAGAGCGCCCACGGCTCCGCCGTGTCGAGGCCGGCGAGGTGGCGCCGCGCGTCGCTCTCCCGCCAGTAGGCCCACGCCGCCTCCGGGTCGGGGGTCGCGTCGCTCGTCTCCGGGTCGGGGGTCGCGTCCGGCTCGGGGCGGGCCCACCGGAACTCCGTCTCGGGCTCGAACCCGGCCGCCCGGGCGAGACCCAGCCCCATCTCGTTCCAGGAAAAGACCATCGCGCGGGCCACTGCGGCGCCGTGGTCGCGGGCCCACGAGAATCCCTCGTGGACGAGCCGCGTGCCGATCCCGTCCCCGCGGTGGTCGGGGTGGACGCGGAGCCCCTGGAGCCACGCCTCCGAGGGCGACAGCCGGACGGCCTGGAGGGTCCCCACCGCCCGCCCGTCGACGTCCGCGACCAGGCTGTGTCCCTCCGGGTCGTCGCCCTCGACCCACTGCGGGAACACGTCCGGGAGGTAGTCGCCCGTCTCCCGGTCGCTCCAGGTGTCACGCGTGAAGGCGACCACGTCCTCGACGTCGTCCGGCCGTGCGGGGCGGATCCGGGCGTCCATCGTGACTCACGTCCAGGGCCGGGACTGGTCGGTGATCTCCCCCGCCAGGGACTCGCGCATGGCCGACCCGACATCGCCCGTGTTCGCAAGCGCCCACATCAGCTTCACGTAGGCGGTCCCGGGGAGGGTGTCCTCGGCCTCGATCACACCTGCCTCCAGCAGGTCCCGGCCGGTGTCGTACACCCGGTCGCAGACGCGCCCCTCGATACACCCGCTGGTCATGACGACGTGCGTGCCCGACTCGATCAGCTCCTCGATCCGGGAAATGAGGTCCGTGTTCACGTGGCCCAGTCCCGTCCCCTCGACGACGACCCCCGACTTGCCCGCGCAGGCGTCGAGCAGCGCCTCGTCCATCCCCGGGGCGAACTTCACCAGTTCGACCGCGTCGTCCATGTCGGGGGTGACGGCGAGGTCGGCCTCGCCGCGTTCCTCGTACTCTCGGCGAAAGGAGACCGCCTCGGCCTCGTAGTCGACGACTCCGAGGGGCACACGCCCGACCGTCTCGAAGGCGTTCCGCCGGGAGGTGTGGTTCTTCCGGGCGCGGGTGCCCCGGTGGAGCGCACACCGGTCGTCGGACTCGGTCCCGTGCATGCAGATCAGCACCTCCGCGCAGTCGGCCGTCGCGGCCTCGACCGCGCAGACGGCGTTCATGACGTTGTCCGAGGAGGGGCGGTCGGCGGAGCGCTGGCTCCCCGTGAGCACGACCGGGACCGGCGTATCGAGGGTGAACGCGAGCGCGGCGGCGGTGAACTGCATCGTGTCGGTGCCGTGCATGACGACGACGCCGTCGGCGCCAGCCTCGATCTCCTCGTGGACGGCACGGGCGAGCTCCCGCCAGATGGCCGGCGTCATGTTCTCCGAGAGGATGTTCGCGACGACCCGGCCGCGGTAGTTCGCCCGCCCCGCGAGATCGGGGACGGCGCGGAGAACGTCCTCGGCGTCGAACTGCGCGGTGACGGCGCCGGTGCGGTAGTCGACGGTGGAGGCGATGGTGCCGCCGGTCGAGATCAGCGAGATCGTGGGAAGACCCTCGTCGAACTCGATCGTCGAGGTCTCGCCGTCGCCCGTCTCGCCGGGTTCGATCGCGTAGACGTTCGACTCGAGCACCTCGACGCGTGTCCCCTCGCGGTCGATGCCGACGTTGTACCCGCCGTCGAGTTTCAGCACGTAGTGGTCGGGCGTGCTGGAGGGAAGCAACACTCCCTCGTAGCTCCCACCGGCACGCTCGACGCGGACGCGATCCCCTGGTTGCATACCTACGGAGCGGATCCGGACCGACTTGAAAGCTCCTCTCCGGCCGTGTTTGCGGGCACCGGGGTGTCCGCTCCAGGTGGCCTGCACCGGCTCGTCCGCTCCGGGGGGCCTACGAGTCGGCCAGCGCCCACTCCCCGCCATCGCGTTCGACGACCTCCCGGCGTTCGAGCCGCCGGAGGTGCTCCTCGACGACGGGGCGCGGAGCGCCGACTTCGCTCCCTATCTCTTCGGGCTTCCCCGCGCCGTCCGCGAGCGCGGCCAGGATCTCGGTGTCGAGGGGCTTTCCCGAGTCGATCGCCCCGTCGAGGCGCTCCAGCACGCTCGCGATCCGCCCCTGTACCCAGCGCTGTGCGAGCGACAGCTCCCGTTCTACGTCCTCGAGTTCGCCGAGTTCCGCGGCCAGGTCGGCCACCTCGTCGGCGTCGATCCCCCCTGAGTCGGCCTCCATGCCGTCGACGTCCGTTCCGTCGGTCCCGATCGACTCCTGGGAGATCTCCAGGGAGAGGTACTGACACCGCGAGAGATCGAGGCTCGGATTTGCGGGGTAGGCGCTCTTCATGCCGAAGTCGTACGGTGCCAGGGTCACCTCCAGGCGGATGTTCTCGGAGATGTGGAAGTACTTGCGGCGCTTCTCGTCGACCCGACTCTCGATCAGCCCCGCCTCCTCCAGTTTCCGGAGGTGATCGATGACCGCCTTCGGACTCACGCCCAGATGCTCGGAGATCTCGGTCACGTAACACGGCTTCCGCGAGAGGAGGCGGAGTATCCGCCGCCGGTTCCCGTTTCCGAGAAGATCGAGAAGGGCGCTTGCATCCATCGGACTGTATGACGTAGAGCGCGAGCGAAGAAAAACGTGTCTGCTCGCCCGGTCGTGACGGAACGCCCCCGGCCGCAGTCCGATCCACGTCTAAAACACCCTTGTCGGCCATGCAATGCCGGTTTCGGGCTATGAGTGTTGTTATCTACCATGGATAACATCCAGCAGGAGGACGTCAGGGGAATCCTGAACGAGACGAGCATGACGATCCACAAACACGAGATGGGCGCAGCGGACTTCCAGACGGTGTGTGGGCAGACGTACCACGTCGAGCACGGACAACTCCGGATGATCCGGGTCAAGCAGGCCACCGAGGAGTTCGACGCGGACAAGTGCGGGCGATGTTTCGAGGACGGCCGCGGGTACTAGTTCTGCCGGGTAGAACGCCGTCGATTGCCGCCTCTCAGCGGAGCAGACCCAGAAGTTCGTAGTCACGGTCGGGCGTGTACCGCCTGAACAGGAGGCTGTTGGCGAGTACTGAGACGCTGGAGAAGGCCATCGCCCCCGCGGCCAGCACGGGCTGGAGCAGGCCGAGCGACGCCAGCGGGATCATCGCGGTGTTGTACCCGAGCGCCCACACCAGGTTCTGCCTGATCTTCCGGAGCGTGGCGTCGGAGATCCGGATCGCCTTCACCACATCGAGCGGGTCGTCGCGCATCAGCGTCACGTCCGCGGCCTCGATCGCGACGTCGGTGCCGGAGCCGATCGCCGTGCCGACGGAGGCGACAGCGAGCGCCGGCGCGTCGTTGACGCCGTCGCCGACCATCATCGCCCGCCGGCCGGACTCCTGGATCCCCTCGACGGCGTCGGACTTGTCCTCGGGGAGCACCTCCGCCCGGACGTTCCCGGGATCGATACCCACGCGCTCGGCGACGGCGTTGGCGGTGCGCTCGTTGTCCCCCGTGATCATCATCACGTCGAGACCCCGCTCCCGGAGGGCGGCGACCGCCCCCTTCGAGCGCTCCTTCACGGTGTCCGCGTCCGCGACGACGCCGACGAGGTCGCCGTCGTGGGCCACGAGCATCGCCGTCTTGCCCTCGCGCTCGAGGCGCTCCAGCGTCGCCTCGGCACCGGAGGGGTCGACCCCCCCCTCGCGCAGTAGCGCCCGGTTCCCCACCAGCACCGTCCGCCCGTCGACCGTCGCCCGCACGCCCTTGCCCGGCACGTTCTCGAAGGAGTCGGGGTCGGACACCGCGATGCCGCGTTCCTCCGCGCCCTCGACGACGGCCCGCGCGAGGGGATGCTCGCTGCCCCGCTCGGCCGTCGCCGCGAGCCGGAGCACGTCGTCCGCCGAGACCCCTTCCCGCGCAGCCATCCGGCCGCCGTCGGCCGCCGGTTCGCCGCCGTCCGGGAGGGGGCTACCGTCCCCGTCGAGTGCGACCACGTCCGTGAGTTCCATCTCCCCCTCGGTGAGCGTCCCGGTCTTGTCGAACACGACGGTGTCGACGTCCTTCGCGCGCTCGAGGACGTCGCCGCCCTTGAACAGGACGCCGTTTCGCGCGCCGATGGTCGTCCCGACCATCGTCGCCGCGGGCGTCGCCAGCCCCAGCGCACAGGGACACGCGATCAGCACCGAGGAGGCGAACACGATGACCGCGAACTCGAAGACGGAGACGGTCCCGCCGACCGTCTCCGGGCCGCCGGCGACCTGCCCCCAGAGGGGAAGCGCGTCGACGAACCCCGCGAGTGCCCCTGGGAACAGGAACCAGACGACCCCCCACAGGAGCGCGTTCGCGATGACCGCGGGCACGAAGTACGCCGAGATGCGGTCGGCGAGGTTCTGGATGTCCGGCTGCCGGGACTGGGCCTCCTTCACCGTGCGGACGATCCCCTGTAGCGCCGTGTCCGCGCCGACCTTCGTCGCCTCCACCAGGAGGACGCCGTTCTCGTTGATCGTCGACCCGACGACCTCGTCGCCCTCGCTCTTCTCGACGGGGACCGATTCGCCGGTGATCATCGACTCGTCGACCGCGCTCTCCCCCTCGAGGACGACGCCGTCGGTCGGAATCTTCTCGCCCGGGCGCACCTTCATCCGGTCGCCGACCGCCACGTCCTCCAGTGGGATCTCCTTTTCAGCGCCCTTCCCATCGACGACGGTGGCCGTCTCCGCTTCCATCTCCAGCAGGCGCCGGAGCGCCTCGCCGGCCTGCCCCTTCGAGCGCGCCTCGAGGTAGTTGCCGAGGGTGATGAACACGAGGATGAACACGGCCGTATCGAAGTACACCCCCCCGGCGATCAGGCCGAGCAACACCGCGACGGAGTACCCGAACGCGGTCGAGGAGCCCAGCGCGATGAGCACGTCCATGTTGGCTCGGCCGTTCCTCGCGAGCGCCGTGTAGGAGTTCCTGTAGAACTGCCAGCCAAGCACCGCCTGGACGGGCGCCGCGAGCAGGAACTCGACCCACGCGAAGTCGACGCCGAACACCGACGCCGGGAGGACGTCCCCGAGAAAATGGGTTTCGAGCATGAAAAACAGGAACGGCAGGCCGAGAGCGGCCCCGAACAGGGTGAGCCGTAGCTGGCGGCGGACCTCCGCCTGCCGGGCGGTGTCACGCGCCTCCGTGGACGCTTCCTCGCCGCCGTCTTCTTGATCGTCCCGGACTGGCGTGTACCCCGCGCCCTCGATCGCGCCGTGGAGGTCCTCGATCGACGTCGACGCGGGGTTGTAGGTGACCTGCGCCTCGTCGGTGGCGTAGTTCACGTCCGCCTCGACGACGCCGGGGGTGTCCTCTAGCGCGGTTGCGTTCGCCTCCGCACAGTTGGCACACGACATGTCGGTGATCCCGATCGTCGCCGTCTCCGAGACGGCCCCGTACCCGGCGGTCTCGATGGCGTCGTAGACCTCCCGGAGCGACGTCTCGCCGGGATCGTACGTGACGGTGGCCTCGTCGGTTGCGAAGTTGGCACTCGCCTCCGAGACGCCCTCGAGCGACTCGAGGGTGTCCCCGATCGTCGCCGAACAGTTGGCACAGGACATCCCCGTCACGTCGAGACGGGCGGTTCGCGTACTCATGGGTGTCTCATTCTACGTGCTCCACGTTTAGGTCGTTTGTTGCTTCGAAACCCCGGGTCTGCCCGCCGATCCGTTTTGGATTCTAAAGTCTGTGCCCGCACACGCGCCACGTGATGCTGGAACCCGCGTTCAGGCACTTTCCTGCAGTCCGCGTTCATAATGACTCGTGTAGCGTTTTACCGCTCCGACCGCCCGGGGTCGGGCGGTCGATACGGTAATTGCCTACACGAGTCATTATCAGGCCCCCTCCGC
>CAYSJP010000007.1:0-20812 GCA_964431395.1 uncultured Halobacteriales archaeon | reverse complement strand
GTACGTCGACCTCCAGCTCTGTCTGCCGGCGATCGTCGTCTACGTCGTCGCGAACACCTACTGGAACACGTCGCTGTTCGTGTTGCTGGCCACGTTCGGCCTCCTCAGCTGGGGCGGGATCGCCCGGCTGGTCAGGAGCGAGACCCTCCAGCGCCGGGAAGCCGGGCACGTTCGCGTCGCCCGCGGCTTTGGCGCCTCCGGGTCGTACATCGCACGCCGGCACATCCTGCCGAACGTCACCAACACGCTCCTCCCGGCGGCGTTCCAGCTGCTCGCCCTGCTCGTGCTCGTCGAGGCCGGAATCGCCTTTCTCGGATTCAACGACGTCGAGCTGTACTCCTGGGGGTCGACGATGGCCCAGTCCCTGAACACCGACTACCCGACGTACGAGGTGTGGTGGGTCTCCGTGTTCCCGGGGCTCGCGCTCGTGCTGACGGTGTTCTCGCTGAAAATCGTCGGCGACGGGCTGCGGGACGCCCTCGACCCCCGGGGTGGACGATGACGGGGGAGTCGCTGCTCTCCGTCGAGGACCTGCACACCTACATCCGGACCGGCGGGACGACGACCCGGGCCGTCGACGGGGTGAGCTTCACGGTCGACCGCGGGGAGACGGTGTGCCTCGTCGGTGAGTCGGGCAGCGGCAAGAGCGTCACCTGCGAGTCGCTGACCGGAATCGTACCGCGGCCGCCCGCGGAGGTCGTCGGCGGCGAGATCACCTTCGACGGCACCCGGCTGACCGACGTCGGCGAACCCGGGCTGCGGGAGATCCGCGGCGACCGCATCGCCCACGTGTTCCAGAACCCCCAGAGCTCGCTCGACCCGGTGTACACGGTCGGCGACCAGATCGTCGAGGCGATCACGGTCCACCGGGACCTCTCCGGGAGGGCCGCCCGCGAACGGGCCGTCGACCTCCTGCGCGAGGTCGGCATCCCCCGGGCCCCCGACCGGTTCGAGGAGTACCCCCACGAGTTCTCCGGCGGGATGCGCCAGCGGGTCGCCATCGCGATCGCGCTCGCGGCCGACCCCGACCTGGTGATCGCGGACGAGCCGACGACCTCGGTCGACGTGACCGTCCAGGCGCGGCTCATCGAACTTCTCGACGACCTCACGGACGAGGGCACCGGCCTGCTGTGGGTGACCCACGATCTGCGCGTGGTCGCCGCCGTCGCCGACCGCGTGCTCGTGATGTTCGGGGGGACGATCGTCGAGCGCGGCCCCGTCGAGGCGGTGTTCGCCGAGCCGGCCCACCCCTACACGCAGGCCCTGTTCGACAGCTACCGGGGACATGGGGAGACCGAATCGACCGCCCGCGAGGAGACGCCGACCGACGGCTGCCGGTTCCGCGATCAGTGCCCCCACGCGGTGGAGGCGTGTGCGGGGGCCGACCAGCCGCCGTTTCACCCTGTCGACGGCCGCGAGACACACACCGCGTCCTGCGTGTACCACGGCCCCGAATTCGATCCCGCCCCGGTCATGGCCGACGCCCGCGACGTCTCGGATGGGGGCGCCCCCGCTTCGGAGGAGGAGCCATGACTGACGGCGCGGCGCCGTCCGACGGCCGAGGACCGGACGGCGATCCGGAGCCATCCGACACCCAGGGGCGGGACGGCGGTCCGGAGCTATCCGACCCTGGCGGGAGCCCGCTGCTCGCGGTAGAGGATCTGGAGGTGCACTACCCGGTCACGCGCGGGATCCTCCGACGGGAGGTCGGGCGCGTCCGGGCGGTCGACGGCGTGAGCTTCGAGGTGCGACACGGCGAGACCCTCGGGCTGGTCGGCGAGTCGGGGTGTGGAAAGACGACCACCGCCCTCTCGGTGCTGGACCTGGAGGAACCGACGGGCGGCGAGGTCCGCTTCGACGGCCGGCGCGTCGCGGCGCTGTCCGACGAGGAGCGGTCGGTGTTTCGCAGGCGGGCACAGCTGGTCGTCCAGGACCCCAACGACGCGTTCAATCCCCGGATGACCGTCGGCGAGGCCGTCGCCGAACCCCTGGTTGTCCACGGGCTCGACGACGCCGACCGCCGCCGGGCGATCGTCGCCGACCTGCTGGAGCGGGTCGGACTGTCGGCGGCGGACGCGGACCGCTACCCCCACGAGTTCTCCGGCGGCGAGAAACAGCGCATCGCCATCGCGCGGGCGCTCGTGCTCGATCCCGACCTGATCGTGGCCGACGAGCCCACGAGCGCGCTCGACGGGCGCGTCCAGTCGGAGATCCTCGCCCTGCTCGGGGAGATCCAGCGGGAGTTTTCGGTCTCGATCCTCTTCATCAGCCACGATATCGACCTCGTCCGGCGGTTCTGTGACCGCGTGGCGGTGATGTACCTGGGGGAGATCGTCGAAAAGGGACCGATCGACGGCGTGCTCGGGTCGCCGGCCCACCCCTACACGCGCCTTCTCATGGGTTCGGTGCCGAGCCTCGATCCGGGAGCGACGGAGTTCCCGGAACCGCTCACCGACACCGTCCCGGATCCGGCCGACCCGCCCTCGGGGTGCCGGTTCCACACCCGGTGTCCGGAGCTGATCCCGCCGGAGGGGGTCGACCTCTCGCGGGAGTCCTGGCGGTCGATCGCGGCGTTCCGGTTCGCGGTGCGGGCGGGCGAACTCCCGGAGGGAATCGACGTCGGCGGAGCGGCCCCCGGCGTTGACGAGAGACGGGTCCGCGAGGCGTTCGATCTTCCCGAATCCATCCCGGCCGAGTCGGTCGCGGCCGGCGTCGACGACGCCGTCTCGGCGCTCGCCCGGGGAGACCGCGAGCGCGCGAGCGACGCCCTCGAGTCGGCGATCCCGACGGTGTGTGGGCGGGAGACCCCCCGCGACGTCGACGTCGACGGCCGCGAGGTAAACTGCCACCGCTACGATCCCGAGGTCGACGCGGAGCCGATTCCCTGGGACGGGTGACCGAGTGGCGGAAAGGCCAGGTCCGGCCCCCGGGGGATCGACGCCCGGGCGCTGGAACGTCCGAACTCGGGGACGCGGTCGGAGAAGTCGGGGA
Organism: uncultured Halobacteriales archaeon; assembly: GCA_964431395.1. GTDB lineage: Archaea > Halobacteriota > Halobacteria > Halobacteriales > Hikarchaeaceae > CAYSJP01. The sequence continues at coordinate 17,821 of CAYSJP010000007.1, read as the reverse complement.
CGTCTACTCCGGGACGATCCGGACCGTCGCCTCGTCGTACAGCCCCTTCTCGGCCGCGTCCGCGACGTTGATACCCGCGCCGATGGTGTACTCGCCCGGTGTGGCCGGTTCCCACTCGCTCCCGCTCAGTCGGAACATCCCGTTCCACCGCCGCCGGAACCGTTTGCGCTCGCCGCGGTCGAACTCGAACCCCGACTCGCCCTCCGGCACGTCCCGGAGGTCGACGCGGGACGCCTCCGGGACGCCGTCGACGTCCCACTGCCACAGCAGCCGTGAGCGCGTGGCGATCGTGATCGGGAACGGCATCGCGTTCTTCATGGTCACGGCGAAGGGTACCGTCGCCCCCGCCGGGAACTCCGACCGGGGCGTCGAGACGTCGATCGATACCGACCAGTGTCGGAGCCGCGCCGGGACGATCCGCCGGCTCAGCCCGCTCGTGTCTATCGAGCGAAACGACTGTGGCCCGCTCTCCTCCCGCTCGTTCGGGACGAGCGGCTCCTCGTCGTCCCGGTGGACGGCGTCCGACTGGTAGATCCGTCGCATTACGCCTGCTAAACCGCGGTCGGTGTAAAGGGTTCTGGCGGCAGTCCGGGAAAATCCGACGGGGTCGATCACCGGCGACCGGGAGGGTCGACTACTGGCGACCGGGAGGGGTCGACTCAGTCGTCCGCCCTGGCGTTGCTCGTCCCGCCGCCGGTGAGGTCACCGTCCGATCGTCGGTCGGCGTACTCGTCCTCGTACAGCAGGCAGGCGATCGCGTGGGTCTCGCCGGTCTCGACCAGGTCGGGCTGGACCCGTTCGCAGGGGGACTCGAGCGTTCCCTGGATCGCCTCCCTCGCGGCCTCGAGATCCTCCTCTTGGAGCGCGTCGACGACCTCCTCGAACACCGACTCGATCTGCGGGTCCATCCGCTCCGGGAGGCCGAACTCCTCGCGCACCATGAGGTCGAGTTCCCGCCTGGACACCTCGGTCGGGTCGACCACGGAATCCGGCGCACCCGCCTCCTGATCCGCCTCGGCGGTGCCGTCCCCCCCCTCGCGTTCGCTAGTGACGGCCGTGAGGGACTCGACCGCATCGGCCTGCCTGACGCGGATCTTGAAGTCCATGACCGACCGCCAGACCGTCCGGTCGACGTCGAGATCCTCGGGCTGGATGACCTGCGGACACCGGGTGTGGAACCGACACCCCGATGGGGGGTTGATCGGCGACGGGACGTTCCCCGAGAGGAGCGTCCGGTCGGCCGTCCAGAGCGGGTCCGGCTCCGGGATCGCCGACAGGAGCGCGTCGGAGTAGGGGTGATAGGGCGGCTGGAACACCTCCTCGGTGGTCCCGACCTCGGCGATCTCGCCGAGGTACATCACCGCGACCCGGTCGGAGATGTGCTCGACGACGCTGAGGTCGTGGGCGATGAACACATACGAGAGCCCGAGCTCCTCCTGGAGGTCATCCAGGAGGTTGAGGATCTGGGCCTGCACGCTGACGTCGAGGGCGCTCACCGGCTCGTCACAGACGATCACGTCGGGGTCGACCGCCAGCGCGCGGGCGATCCCGATACGCTGGCGCTGGCCGCCGGAGAACTCGTGGGGGTAGCGGTGGGCGTGACTCGAGTTCAGGCCGACCAGCTCCAGTAGCTCGTAGATCCTGTCGGTGCGCGCATCGCCAGTCGCGATGTCGTGGATGTCGAGCGGTTCGCCGATGATGTCGCCGACCGTCAGGCGCGGATTCAGGCTCGAGAACGGGTCCTGGAAGATGTACTGGAGGTCCGTGCGGAGCTCCCTGAGCCGGCCGCCGGAGGCCGCCATCAGGTCCTCGCCGCGGTAGTAGATGGCGCCGTCGGTCGGTTCGATCAACCGGAGGAGGCTCCGCCCCAGCGTCGTCTTCCCACAGCCCGACTCCCCGACGACGCCGAGTGTTTCTCCCTCGTACAGTTCGAGGTCGACGTCGTCGACGGCCCGGACCTTCGCGGTCCGGCCCAGCAGGCTGTCGATGAACCCCTCGCTCGCGTCGAAGTACTTCTTCAGCCCCTCCGCCCGGAGGATCGGGTCCCCCTCAGTCATCGTCACCACCCGCTTCGGTCCGCGCTCCGGTTCGTGGATCCCCGCCCTGGATGTCGACTTCGTAGTCCAGACCCTGCTGGAGGTCGCCCGTGTACTCCAGGCAGGCCGCGCCGCGCTGGTCGGAACTCCCGGTTTCCTCGCCGGTCTCCGGGTCGACCAGCGGCGGTTCCGTTCTCGTGCAGGCCTCCTCCGCGTACGGACACCGGGGGTGGAAGCTACACCCCGAGGGTAGATCCACGAGGTCCGGCATCCGCCCGGGGATGGTCTGGAGTTCGTCGAGGTCCTCTCCCACGCGCGGGATCGACCCCATCAGCCCCACGGTGTAGGGGTGTTTCGGGTCGTAGTACAGATCCTCGACGGGCGCTTTCTCGACGGGCTTGCCCGCGTACATCACCATCACGCGGTCACAGACCTCCGCGATGACGCCCAGGTCGTGGGTGATGAGCTGGACGGCGGTGTCGTACTCCTCGGCGAGGTCGGCGATCAGATCGAGGATCTTCGCCTCGATGGTCACGTCGAGCGCGGTCGTCGGCTCGTCGGCGATGAGGAACTTCGGGTCACAGGAAAGCGCCATCGCGATGACCGCCCGCTGTTGCATCCCGCCGGAGAACTGGTGTGGATAGTCGGAGTAGCGCGTCTCCGGTTCGGGGATCCCGACGTCGTCGAGCAGCTGGATCGTGCGCTCGCGGGCAGCCGCCTCGCCGTAGTCGAGGTGGTGTCTGATCGCCTCGGAGACCTGCTCGCCGACGGAGTACACGGGGTTCAGCGCGCTCTGGGCGTCCTGGAAGATCATCGCCATCTCGTTGCCCCGGAGCGACCGGACCTCCGATTCGCTCATCTCCAGGATGTCCCGCCCGTCGAACCGGATCTCGCCGCTCTCGATGACGCCCGGACTCTCGATCAGCCGCATGAGCGACAGCGCTGTCACGCTCTTGCCCGCGCCACTCTCGCCGACGATGCCGAACTTCTCGCCGCGCTCGACCTGGTAGGAGAGTTCGTTCGCCGCCGTGACGACCCCCTCCTCGGTGTAGAAGTTGACCGTGAGGTCCTCGACTTCCAGCAGGGCCATCAGCCACCGGCCCCCTGGGTGGTGGTGGCGTCCTCCTGGGCGTCGAGCGCGTCGTTGATCCCGTCACCGATGAGGTTCATCGACATGACGAAGAGGAAGATCGCGATGCCGGGGAACACCGTCACCCACCAGTGGATGTCCCCGCCCGGACCCGGGGAGAGGGTGTTCTGCTCGGCGTCGAGCATCGTCCCCCACTCGGGGGTGCTCCCCTGGAAGCCGAGCCCGAGGAAGCCGAGCGCCGCGACGCCGATGACGACGGTTCCGATCGACAGCGACGCCTGGACGATCACCGGCGCGATGGCGTTTGGCACGATGTGCCTGAAGATGACCGACCGGTCCTTCGCGCCGAGCGCCTTCGCCGCCAGGACGTACTCGTTTTGCTTGACCGAGAGGATCTCCCCGCGTATCAGCCGTGCGTAGCCGGCCCACCCGAAGATCGTGAACGCGAGCAGCAGTTGGACGTATCCCTTGCCGAGCATCGCGACGATGACCAGCGCGAGCACGAGGCCGGGGAACGCGAAGATGATGTCCAGAAACCGCATCATGATCTCGTCGACCCAGCCGCCGTAGTACCCCGAGATGCTCCCGTATATGATCCCGATCGTAGCCGTGATGAACACCACGACGAACCCGATGGAGATGCTGAACCGCCCCCCGAACAGGATCCGCGAGAACACGTCCCTGGCGTTTCCGTCCGTTCCCATCGGGTGATCGAGCGACGGGGACGTGTACGGTCCCGCGTCGCTGGCGTCGCTGAACAGGAGCGTCTCGGTCGGGGAGTACGGCGCCAGCGAGAACGGCTGGACCGTCACGCCCTCGATGGCGATGGGCCTGGCGAACACCGTCGCCAGGATCATCAGGACGACGACGACGAGGCCCAGCAGCGCGCTCTTGTTCCGCCGGAACCGGCGGAGCGCCCGTGCCCAGCGTCCCTCGGTCTCGGTACCGGCGTCCTCCACCCACCCCGAGAGGGACTCGCGTTGTTCCACTCGTTCCGTGTCGAACCCGGAGATCCGTATTCGGCCGCGTTTCGTAGACATGGTTATTCGTATCTGATCCGTGGATCGAGTATCGCGTAGGCGATGTCGGCCAGCAGGTTCGCGATCACGATTGCGATCCCTGTGAACAGCGTTATCGCCATTATCACGTTTATCTGACGGTTATTGATCGCGTTTATCAGTTCCCGGCCGAGGCCGGGCCAGCTGAACACTACCTCGACGACGACCGACCCCGCGAGGATGCTCGCGGTGAGGAACGCGGCGACGGTCGTCACCGAGATCAGCGAGTTTCGGAGCACGTGCTTCAGGATGACCGTTCGCTCGGGGAGGCCCTTAGCCCTGGCGGCCGTGACGTACTCCTTGTTCATCTCCTCGGCCATCGAGGAGCGCATGATGCGCATGAGCGTCGACGCCGAGGCCGTCCCGATCGTGATCCCGGGCAACAGGAGGAACCACAGCATCGCTGGCTTGGTGAGGTCCGCGACCGTCGCCGTGAGGGTGTCCTCCCGCCCGATCTCGACTGGCGGCAGGACCGGAAACAGGTCCAGTACCGATGCGAAGATCAGGATGAGCATCAGCCCGAGCCAGAAGTTCGGGATCGAGATACCCGACAGGGCAACGAACCGGCTCACGTCGTCGCCCAGCTGGTCCTTCTTGACCGCCGCGTAGATGCCGGTCGGCACCGCGACGACCAGCGCGATCACCCAGCCGAACAGCCCCAGCATTATCGTGGCGGGAATGCGCTGTGCGACGATCCCCGTGACCGACCGGCCCGAGGGGATCGTCTGCCCGAAGTCCCCCTGCACGACGTTGCCCAGCCAGACCAGGTACTGCCGCCAGATGGGCTCGTCGAGGCCATACTGCGCCCGCAGCCGGGCCTTCTGTGCCGGGGACACGTCCGGGTTGAGTCCGAGAACGAACTCGACGGGCCCTCCCGGAGCGAGTTTTCCGAGCCCGAACGTGATCAGGGAGACGCCGATCATGATCGGTACTACGAGTAGCAGCCGGCGCAGAATGAACCGTCGCAGACTCATTTGATGTGAAACACGCGGATGGTGTTGTTCCTTACTGATCGAGGTAGGCGAGCGTGTTGTCGGCCGGACCGTACAGCGCGTAACTGTACAGCCCCTCGGGGAAGGGGAACGCGCTGACGCTCTGCACGTCGGTGGAGTGGATGGCGACCGTGAGGTCGATGTCGACGTAGGAGTTGGCGCTGATATCGATGACGTCGCGCCAGATATCGTCGTAGCGGCTGGCGCGCTCTTGGGCGTCGTCGAGAACCTCGGATCCGAACTTCGCGTTCTCCATCTTCTCGTCGAGGTCCTCGTTGGAGTAGCCGTTCGCGTTACAGCACTGGCCGATCGCGGAGGTCTGGTGGGTGGCCTCGCAGTAACTCCCCGGGTCGAAGGTGCCCGACAGGCCGACCAGCAGGCAGGTCGGAGCACCGCTGTCGTTCGTCAGGGTGGGGTAGTCCGGCGCGAAGATCCGGCCCAGGAGCGACCCGAACTCGAAGGTCTCGACGTTCACCTCGAACAGCTGTTCGCCGTCGACCGCCTGGTTCATCGACTCGGCGATCAGCTCGGCCTTGCTGACGCGGTCGTCGTTCTCGGAGTTCGTGTCGATCTGCATCTGGATCGGCGTCTCGACGTCCGTGTCGTCGATGAGCGACTTGGCCTGCTGTCGGTCGAGCTCGTTCGAGGGCTTCAGGTCCTCCTCGAGCTGTTCGGGGTCGGCCGTTCCGGCGCCCTCCGCGACCTCGGGGAGGGGGGTCCACGCCGGGCGCGCCCAGCCCTGCTCGATGTTCTCGGTGATGGTTTCGCGCGGGATGAGGTGGTTGGCCGCCTGGCGGACGTTCCGGTTGCCCCAGGGCTCGACCTGGACGGGGTACTGGAAGAACAGGTACCCGCCGGTCTCGATCTCGCTGGTCGTGAACCCGTCGGCCTCGTCGAAGTTGGTCTGTTGCTGGGCCGTGAGCCCGGTCGTGATGTCGAGTTCGCCCTCCTCGAGGGCGGTCCCGCGCGGTCCGTTCTCCGGGACGATCCGGTGTTCGACCGAGTCGACGACCGGGGAGTTCGGGAAGTTGTTCGCCCCGTTGAACCAGTCCTTGTTCTGGATCCCGAAGTCCTCGAGCCAGTAGTTGTCGTACGACTCGACGACGAACGACTCCTCGTCGGTGAAGGACCCGAACTCCCAGGGGCCGGTCCCCACGGGGTTCGTCCCCTCCCGGGGGTCGAGGCCGCCGTCGGGGAGGTCGATGTGATCCGACGGGAAGACGAGCCAGACGATGTTCCGGATCGCCTCCGCGCTCGGCCGCTGGGCGTAGAGGTTGACGGTGTACTCGTCGACCATCTCGGCGTGGAGGAAGTTGTCCCAGACCTGCGCGCTCACCTGGGAGTTCTCGTAGCGATCGTATGAGTCGACGACGTTCTGTGCGGTTAGCTCCTCGCCGTTGTGGAACTCCACGCCCTCGTGCAGGCTGAACTGGTACTGCATGCCGAAGGTGCCATCGCTGACCGCGTCCCCCGTTTCGTCGACCGTCAGGAACTCCCCGGTGCTGCCCGCCTCGGGCGTGTTGTCCGGGTGAGTGATCGCAATCTGCTTTTCCGTGTCGGGGAACACGTTACCTTCGTCGTCCTCGGCGTAATCTATCTCGACCATGTAGTCGGCGTAGTCCGCCGCGCCGACGTCGTTGGTCCCCTCCAGCGAGAAGCTCTCCGCGAGCCACGGGTAGATGTTTCCACCGGCGTCGGAGGTCGTCAGCGCCTCGTAGAAGTAGTTCTGGACCACCGAGGACGGCACGCCGCTGCTGTACGGCGGGTCGAAGGAGTTCGGGTTCGAGGTCAGCCCGACGGTGAGGGTTCCCCCCTCGCTGTACTCGATCTGGTCCTGCGGGGTCGGGGTAACCGTCGGCGTTCCCATCTCGTCGGTCTCGGTCCCGGTCCCAGGGTCCGTCGCCGTCCCCCCGTCGTCGCCGATACAACCGGCGATGCCGGCGACGCTACCGATCCCCAGGTAGCGCATTACGTCTCGTCGATCGATCGGAAGTCGTGATGAATCGCTGTCTGACCTTTCGGACGCCATACGGGATGTGTTGGATCCACGTTACATTAACCTTATGCACGTATCCGTCCGATATCGCCGAAAATTACCCCCATCGAGACACTGTGTAACACGCTTACCGGCGGAATTGGCCGCATCAACCGGAGAGATTGTCCGATATCGATTACGCGTATCGCTACCAAGACGTGCCCGGGACCGCCCGTCTTATCAAAAAAACACTATTCTATCGGCCGTGGCGAATGGTAACCCCCGGTGGATCGTGATCCGTGGTTTATCGGCTGCGAGCAAAGGGATCGACGCGGAATCAACCGCTACGCTAAAGGGTGGCCACGGAGTACATCCTCGTGCGGGCCCGTAGCTAAGTCCGGTCACAGCGCCCGGCTCATACTGTCTCCGCGCCCTCGCGTGGACATGGGACACCGGGTGACTCCTCGGTTCAAATCCGAGTGGGCCCATGGATTTTCCGGCGAACGACTTCGTGAGCCGGAAATCGTCGGCGATATCGAGGATTTTCACGAGACCGGGCGCGCGCAGCAAAGCGAGCACGTCCGGGCGTGGTTCAAATCCGAGTGGGCCCATGGATTTTCCGGCGAACGACTTCGTGAGCCGGAAATCGTCGGCGATATCGAGAAAGTCAAGCTGCGGTTTCGTAGGCGGAGACGAACGCCTGTGACTGGTCCTTGACTCGTTCGGCGGCGTCCTCGAGGGCGTCGAGCGGGTCGCGGTCCTCGGTCTTGACCGTCAGGATCGGGTCGGTCTGTCCGCCGGACTGCTCGGGATTCATGTCGTACGTGGCCGCGGAGACGCCCTCGGTCTCCAGCAGGGCCCCCTTGATGACGTTCATGAACGTGTGGTCCTCGCCGGCGACCTCGATCTCGAGCTCGCCGTCGGCCTTGTCGATGACCCGGAGTTCCATACGGTACGATGGGGCGAGGACGCGTTTCAACGTTTCGTATCGCCGACCCGGGGCGGGGTCCGGGACGCCACACAACGCATAAACCGCTCGGGACTAACCGGCTCTCATGGCGATTCTCCCGCCGGGAGTCGGACAGACGGGGTTCGTCCTCGCGGTGATCCTGTCGGTGCTCGCCGTCCGGTGGCTCGACCGGCGCCGCGACTGGGGCCTCCGGCGCCGCGAGCGACTCGTCCTCGGGGTGCCGTGGGGGACGCTTCTCGTCGCCGGAATCGTGCTGGCGATCTACCTCTTTATCCAGGGCGGCCTCGAGAACTGGTACCGGCCCGTGGTGATCCCCTTCCGATCGTGGTCGTACTTCTACCCGCTCGGGATCCTGGCGTCCGGGTTCACACACAGCGGGGCCGGGCACGTGACGGGCAACCTGGTCGGGACGCTCGTGTTCGGCGCGATCGCGGAGTACGCGTGGGGACACTTCCCCCGCGACCGCGGCGTGACGGTCGGCTCGTCGCTCCGCACCAACCCCTACGCCCGCGCCCTGTTGTTCTATCCGGCGGGCGTGATGGGGGTTGGCGTCCTGACCGGCGTGTTCAGCCTCGGCCCGACGATCGGCTTTTCGGGCGTCGTGTTCGCCCTCGCCGGCTTCGCACTCACCCGGTTTCCCATCGGGACCGCGCTCGGACTGCTCGTCTCCGACGCGGTGGGGCTGGCCTACAGGGCCCTCCTGAGTCCGACCGCGACCGGGGAGGCCGGCCCCGGGTTCACCAGCCCGTGGTGGGCCGGCATCTCCATCCAGGGCCACCTGATGGGCCTCCTCGTGGGCGTCGTGCTGGGGCTGGTCGTGTTCGGCCGCCGGTCCGAACGCCCGAACCCCGCCCGGCTCTGGGCCGGCACCGTCCTGTTCGTCGTCGGCGAGAACCTCTGGGCGCTGTGGTGGTTCCGCGGCAACGGCGAGTTCGTCCTCTTTCGTGCGCTGGGCATGTGGTTCGTCCTCGGACTGTCGCTTCTGATCGTGATGGCGCTGGCCGCGAGCGACCGCCGGATGCCGGCCTGGCTCACCGTCCGCCGGACCGGGATCGCCGCTGCCGCGCTGTTGGCCGGTGCCGGCGTCGGGTGGTGGATCGCCGGAACCCCCGGCGGATCGTTCACCCTCCCCCCGCCGGCCGGGGGGGTTCCGGCCGTCGCGGCGGGTCTCGCAGTGCTCGTCGCGGTTCTCGCACTCGTCGCCGCCCTCGGCGGGGAGCGCCCGCTGTTCGAGAACCAGTCCCGCCGGGACCTCGCGCGACTCGCTGTCCTGCTCCCGCTCGTGTTCAGCGCCGCCGTGACGGTCCCGACGAACCTCTCGACGGTCGGGGACGCGGCGTCGCCGGGGTCGGAGACGATCGAGGTTCGGGACTACGCCGTCACCTACGCCGAGGACGTCGAGAACCAGATGGTGAGCGTCGTGAACATCTCGCTTTTGGGGGAGACGACCCGCGTGGAAACCAGCGGCGTGATCGTGATCAGCGAGGACCGTCACGTCTGGACCACCGGAATCGAGAAGGCGCGGCTCGGGTTCGCCGGTCGGAACACGCTCCGCGTCGGCGGCGTCGGCTGGCGCGAGCGCGTGGTCGCCCGGCGCACCGGCTGGTCGGCCGCCGGCGGTGGCGCGGCCTACAAGATCTACCTCCGCCGGGGTGACGCCGACGACTGGCGGCAGGCCTACGAATCCGAACGGGCGGTCGCTGACCCGCAGTTGCGCAACAGGAGCGTCGCGGTGGCCCCCGCCGAGGACGGGTTCGCCGTCGAACTCCTCGACGACGAGTCGGTCGTCACCTCCGCGTCGATACCTCCGGCGGGCGAGTCGGTGAACCTCTCTTCCATCACCATCGAGAACGACGACGACACCCTGTTCGCGTCGTACAACGGCACCCGGGTCGAGGTCGGGAGCGAGGAAACCTACAACTGACGCACCCGTGTCTCGCTTGCCCTCACGCTCGCCCGGTCCGGGAGGGTCTCATAAGTGGGTTCCCGGTGTACGATCACACGAGGAGTGACTTCCCGCCCCCGAGTCACTCGCTTTCGGAGGCACACGACATGCGCACCCAGAACCGATCACTCGGTGCTTGTCCGGAGTGTCGTGCGTCGATTCCGAGCGCTGCCGTACTGATCGAGTGCGAAACGACCGACCGGTCGGCGGTGTACGCGGCGTTCACCGACCGTCGAAACATCGTACATCCCACCTAATCCATGCCCGACTTCGACGTCGACAGAGAGCGAATCAACGTGTTCCCCGTGGGAAACGAGTACTTTTTTACGCACTACTTCGGCCGGCCGGACCTGTTCGAGGCATTCCGGGAGTACTACAACGACGACGCGTATCGCTTCGAGGTGCCCGCCGAGGACTTTCCGGCAGTCGAGGAACGCCTCTCGGATGCGTACTTCGACCCCGTCGTTCCGGAGGATCTCGACTCCTACTGTGTCCTCAAGGAGCAGTACACCGAGCACGCCGACATCCTCCGGGACTCCGTGGCGAACTGGGAGCGCCGTGGGCATCTGTTTTTCCTGATGAAAGACGAACTCTCGGTGAAGGAAGCCCTCGAACGGGGGGCTCGGCGACTAGATGAGACGGAGTTCGTGCTCGGGGTGTGATAGACTGCTCTCGTTTCGTGCCAGTGAGCGCCGCCGACGAGGGTGGCGCTCACGAGGACACGGTGAAAGCGATACTATAGACGTATGGTTTTGACCGAATACCGTTCAATTTCTGCAGTAATACTGACGAAACAGTTATGATTGTGTGTGTCAGAAGCCTATGTACAACGCATGTCACACCGTTCAATAACGGCATCCGTGATCCTGTACAGTAGTGGGGAACTCACCCTCGGGCAGGCGGCCGAGCGGAGTGACATCTCGCCCGGGGAAATGAGACGCGAGCTTCGTTCTCGGGGGATCACGGTCCGCGAGGAGCCTCAGACGGACGAACCCCTACAGGAGACCTCCTGATCCCCGTCGATACTCCGGATATCTCACGTCAGTGGCACGACCGCGCCACGAGCGCAGTTCCTATATTCGTCCAGCCACCGACGTCGGAGTATGGGTACGATAGATCCGACGACCCTCTTTCCGAACGAGCGAACCCTCGAGGCGATTTCGGCCGGCGAGATGACACAGATTCACCGCGGGAACCAGTACGCCGAGGAGGGAGATACCCTCGAGATCGACGGTGAACGGTTCGAAGTCGTGGACGTGACCGAGCGAACGCTCGGTGATCTCACCGACGAGGACGCCAGACGCGAAGGATCGGCGGATCTCGAAGCGTACAAGGAACGAATGGTCCGGGCTCACGGCGGAGAGTTCACTTGGGACGACGACGCGGATGTCGTCCGCCACCGGGTCGCCACTGTCGAGTGAGGTGGACCGGTATGCCGGGCGCCGGCGAGCGGAACCCTCGGCGGTGGCGCTCACCGGTACGAGACGAGACCAGTCATTATGAGTGGGCCCCGCACACGCCATTACGGGCGACAGGTCACCGTGACGCCTCATCGCCGGAAAGAAGTCACACCGAAACGGAAACTGACTGGATCGTCACTGTCTCGTCGAGTCGCACTTCGAGTGTCCCGCCTGCCGTTTCCGTTTCGATGAGGACCTCCCAGGGGTCCGTCGAGACGACCGATACGCAGTCCGCATCGGTGATGAACGGAAGGCCCCAGAGAGGTCGTGTTTGCACGTCGATACCGCTTTGATTGAGTCGTCCGACGACGGCCGGATGATCGAGTAACCTGACGCCGACTGGAACGTAACTGTAGAAACTGCAGTTCCGACAGCTGAGGTCGATCAGCGCCGGGTGATCCTCGGCAAAGTACTCGTCGTACCGATCCATGTGCTCGAAACCGGGGGAGGAATCGGAAAACGAGGTGGTGACCCGCCCGGCACAGACAAAGCAGGTCCCCCCCGACGCGAGACCCCACTTGGACTTGGTTCGACGGTCGAACGCCCGCACTGCTTCTTGGAGGGTTCGATCCTGAAATCCGCCGGGATCGAACGGGTATTCGACCAGTTTCGTATCACACTCCGGACAGGAAACGGTCGCGATGTGATCGTCGTATGCGAACTGTGGTCGTGTGCCACAGTCGGGACAGGAGCCATCGACGGCAGTCGATTCGACGGTCGGAGATTCGTGGAACACGCCGCTCCGGACGGCGTCAATGACGCGATGGCCCGCGTACTGGAGGACGTATCGATCATCGACCTTTCTGACGAACTGATCCTCCAGTTTCGACAGGTGATAGCTGAACTTTCCCGAATCGCGTTCGTCGACCGTCTCCTGCAGCTCCGAGAATCGAAGCGAATACTCCGGAGCCTCCCACAGCGCGAGGAGGATTTCGAGACGGAGTTCGTGACTGAACAGTCCGAACGCTTCCTGCGGATCTAACTCCGTCGATGACGTCTCGTCGCCACCGCTCATACGCCGGGATACACTCCGCGGCCTATTCAATCACACCCGTGGCCGGATCGTCTCGGGGTCCCGAACGTCGTCCATCCACTCGACGGCCCACTGCTCGAGCCCCTCGAGGCTCTCGACAAACGCCTGGCCTTTCTCCGTGAGCGTGTAGTAGACGGCGACCGGCGCCTCCGCCTCCATGCGTCGGGCGACGAGGTCGTGTTCCTGTAGGACGTCCAGGGCGTCCGAGAGCGTCTTCGAACGGCCCTCAGTCTCTCGTTTCAGCTCGTTAAACCGGAGCTCCGACTCGTCGAGTGCGTACAGGACCTGGATTCGCCAGGTCGTGCCCACGACGTCGAACGTCTGGACGACGGGGCACGCGTCAGCGTTCTTCGTCCGAACGGCCCGTTGGCGTTCCGATTCAGTGGGTCGGGAACTGGTCCGGGTGTTGGATGACATCGTTCCGTGAATGATCAACACGGGTTTGAGGTACTTATTTTCTCCGTGAAACGAATTTCAGGAACTCGGTGGAGTGGCGGGCCGCAACTGCTGGATCCCCGACCCTTCTAGGGATGTTCGAAAGCGGTTACTGAAATCGAGTTCACGAACCCCGATTCGGATGCCGGATCGAGACCGATCCCCCCGATACCGGTTCGAGACGGGATTCGGAAGGGGCACGGACCAGTTGCACACCATCTCCGGGCAGACGCCAACTCCAAGCGATCGACTATACTGTCGGACAGAAGCAGTGATACATTCCGCCAGGGACTCCCCGGCGGAGATTATCGAACGTTCCGTCCGACAGTATACGAGTGGCTCGGTCCTGCGATCAGTCGTCCGCCGGGGACGGGTTCGAACGATCGCGCGAGATAGTCTCAACTCCTGCTCGCCACGTGCCACGCCGGTACCACCCGTACGCCAGGATCGCCCCGACGACGTTGGTGGCCGCAATAGCAGTCCAGACCCCGGAGGGCCCCAGCGAGGTTGCGCCGAGTTCTGCAGTCGGCAGGCGGATGACCCCGTGCATGAGAAGAACGATGACAGCAGCCGTCAGGGTCCGTCCTGCTCCCCGGAAGCTCGCGTTGAACACTCTCACGAGACCGATGAACCCGAACGTCGGGGCGATGTGACGGAGAAAGACGGTGCCACTTCGGGTCACTGCGGCGTCGGTGGTGAACAGGCCAACGATGGCCTCGGCCCGGACCCACGTCACGACGCCCACGATGGAGAGGATCACGAACAGAAACACACCCGCGAAGCCGGTTGCCGTCTCCGCCCGATCCGGTTGTGCGGCGCCGATGTTCTGGCCGGTCATCGTCTCGACGCCCCGTGCGACGGCGATCGCCGGAAGGTACACCAGCGAGAGAACGCGCGTCCCGATTCCGTACCCGGCGACGACCGTCGTCGGGAACAGACCCACGATCAGCAAGAGGAGGTTGAGCGAAAGCGTTCGACTGACCCCTTCGACGGAAGCCGGGATGGCGAGACGAAGCTGTGTGAGCGCGCGGTCGAGCGTCGGTCGGAGATCGGCGATTCGGACGCGGACCCCCGCGTCGCTGCGGATCATGACCCGGAGGCCGACCCCGAACGCGAGGGCCCGTGAGACGACCGTCGCGATGGCCGCTCCGCGAATCCCCCACTCCGGAAACGGTCCCAATCCGAAGATGAGCACCGGGTCGAGAACGAGATTCAGCCCGACCGATCCCGCGACGACGATCATCGGGGTGACCGTGTCTCCCGCGCCTCGCATCAGCGCCATGAACGTGAGGAACCCGAACATGAAAACCAGGCCGAGCGAGATGATCCGCATGTACGCAACCGAGAGCGTGAGCACTCGGGGTGAGGCTCCGATGACGGCGAGGACGTCGTCGACGAACAGGTAGCCAAGGGTGCCGAGGACGACCGCACCGATGGCGGAGAGCGTCACGGTCTGGGAGGCTGCCTGCGTCGCCAGCCGGCGCTCGTCGCCGCCGAGGTGCTGTGCGACCAGGATGCTCCCTCCGGTGGAGATCCCGATTCCGATCGAGATGTACATGAGCACCATCGGAAACGTGAAACTCGTCGCTGCCAGCGCTGCCGTGTCGTACTGCCCCAGCCAGAACGTGTCCACGAGGTTGTACGTCGTCTGAAAGAGATTCATGATCACGATCGGCACGGACAGGTGGAACAGCGAGCGTCCGATGCTGCCGTCGGTCAGGGACAACTCCTCCTCGTTCTTGAACAGCCCTCGTACCCATGTCACCGGATGCATACGTGGAAACAGCCACCACGTACACATTAGTATAAGCAATACAACAGTAAACCAGGTATCCTGCAGTCCGGCAGGTTTCCTCGAGTAAACCGCAGGTGCTCGTGGACGCCGACGAGAGGAATTCCCCGCTTAGAACGCCTAATAGGCGATATGTAGTGATCTATGAGTGACCTACTAGCGCACGATCATCAGGTGTCGAGACCCCGGTACGGTTCACTACACCTGGTTTACTATACTCTACATTACACATTTAGGGGTGGCCCGAGAATATCGGACTGCAATGCACCGCCGAACTGCAATACACGACACTACTGTCGGCAGGAGTATCGATACCGGGGCAACCAGCGTTGTGGTCACCAGTCCCGGAGGTGAGTAGCATGGGAAAGCTCGTCGACGGCGAGTGGGTGGAGGCCCCCGAGCGCGGACACGACGACCAGGGTTTCGACGACTGGATCAGGGATCCGGAAGACCATCCGGCGGCGGAGTACCCCGCAGAACCGGACAGATACCATCTCTACATCTCCCGTGCGTGTCCGTGGGCCCACCGGGCAGCACTCGTGCGTCGGCTCGAGGGGCTCGAGGACGTCATCTCGATGGACATCGTCGATCCGGTGCGGCGAGACGACGGCTGGGAGTTCACCCCCTCGAAACAGATCCCCACGCCCGATTCGGTCAACGGATCCGACTATCTCCGGGAGGTGTACACGACGGCAGATCCGACCTACACGGGTCGTGTGACGGTCCCGGTTCTCTACGACACCGAAACGGACACGATCGTCAACAACGAGTCGGCCGACATCGCTCGCATGCTGGACCGCGCGTTCGAGGCCCAGGCGACCCGCGATATCGACCTGTATCCCGAACCGAAACGCGAGGAGATAGACGCGGTCATCGAGAACGTCCACGACAGGATCAACCTGGGCGTGTACGAGGCAGGGTTCGCCGACGGCCAGACCGAGTACGAAAGAGCCGTCAACGAGCTGTTCGACGGCCTCGAGAGGTGGGACGGCGTCCTCGAGAACCGACGCTTTCTCGCTGGCGATGAACTCACGCTCGCCGACGTCTTTCTCTTCCCGACGCTGTATCGATTCGACGCCGTCTATCACACGCACTTCAAGTGTAACGTCCGGCGACTCGTCGATTTCGACTACCTCTGGCCGTACGCCCGGGAACTGTATCAACTCCCGGGGGTCCGGGAAACGTGCGTCATGGACCACGTGAAGGACCACTACTACCGGAGCCACGAGGACATCAATCCGACCGGATTCGTGCCGGTCGGCCCCGATACCGACTGGTCGAAGCCCCACGACCGCGACGAACGTGGTGGGACTCCGCCCGATGTCAGTTCTTCAGCAAGCGGCTGACGACGACGATCATCATCAGTCCTCCGACGAAAACGCCTCGGCGTGGTCACCCACGAACGCCTCGAACGACCGTGGGCGCATTCCAGAGACTTGCTCGACGTGGTCGGTGCTCAGATCGGCGATCCCCTTCCCGAACGCGACCTGGAGACCGACCATCGCGTCCGCGAGCCACTCGGGAGCACCGTTCTCCACGATTGATTCTTTGACGACTTCCGGAGAGACCTCCCGGAACTCGACGGACCGGTCGGTCACCTCCGAGATAACGCTCGCCATGTGACCGAAGGTTATCGGTTCGGGCCCGGTTGGTTTGTACGTCTCCCCCCGGTGGTCGGGGTCACGGAGCGACCGGGCGGCAACCGCCGCGACGTCGCGCGTATCGACGACGTTTACCCTCGCGTCCCGTGGTGTCGCCCGTCTAAAGACTCCCTCCGACCGGATGGTTTCGGCGTCCTCGAGCAGGTTCTGCATGTAACTCACGGGTCGGATGAACGTGTACTCCGGATCCGCAGTCTCTATCGCTGCCTCGATTTCGCCGTGCCAGCGGGCGATGTCCCACGAGGATTCCGGGTCGGCACCGGCAGCGGACAGTTTGACGACGTGAGCAACGTTCGCTCGTTCGGCCGCCGCGACGAAGTTCGACTGCATCTCCGCCATCTCGCGCACGTTGGGGGAGAGCAGGAACGCACGGTCGACGCCCTCGACCGCATCGTCGAGCGTCCGGGGTTCCAGAAAGTCGCCCTCGACCACCTCGACGTCCAGTTCTCGCATCCACGCTGCGCGTTCGGGATGACGGGTCATGGCACGGACGGGACTGTCGGTCTCGGCGAGAATCCGGACGACCTCAGTCCCGATCGTCCCCGTCGCTCCGGTCACGAGAAGGGAGTCGGAACTCATGGGCATCGATCGGATGGCTCGCGGCCAGTCGGCACACTCACACCCGGGACTCCGTGGGACCGGGGGAACCGATTCCGATCGGTCGGTGGAACCTGATGCATGTACGATCAGTTAGACGCCGGTCTCTTCAGGTTCAGGCAGGGTTCTGCCTACCAGGTTTCCTCCGGAACACCGGGCTTCGGATCGAACTCCCCCTGCCGTGGTCGAATCGAGGGAGACGGCGGTCCGTGGGACCGACACCGGATCAAAGATTCCGTCGTGGTTCCACCGCCATCGCCTGCTCGGTGCGCTTTTATCCGAGAAGAGAGCGGAACGCGGGACGTACCTGTTCACCGCGGAGGATCTGTTCACGAACGAGGAGGAGGTGATCCTGGTCCGCTGCGAGGCGGAGCCCGGAGTCCGGGCGTGGGTGAACAGGTGTACCCACGAGAGCCAGCGATTCGACCGCGGGGACGAAATCATCTGTCCGAAACACGGGTCGTTCTTCGACGCCTGCACCGGCGAGTGCGACAACGGCGAAGCAGCCGGTACCACCCTCCCCGACGTCGATGTCACCGTGGAGGATGGAACCGTCCATCTCACCGACGACGACTACACGTACCTCCACGCCGGCGGTATCAGCGACGACGATGGACCCAGCTCCACCTCACACATCTCCTTTTGATCCTATCCGTGGCGCGATCATCGTTCTCGTACACGGCACGGCGAACACGCTGTGGTTTCTGAGCCGTGTCCGCCCTCTTGACATCCTCCCCGCGCTGAAGCGCGAGGATTCCAGCGTGGGACAGCGGGCCG
>CAYSJP010000006.1:0-21609 GCA_964431395.1 uncultured Halobacteriales archaeon | reverse complement strand
TGAACCTGATCATCACTATCGCGATCCTTCCCATCCTGGTCGGGAGCCTCGGGGAGCACGTCGGCACGGAGACGCTGCTGACGACGATCATCCTTCTGTTCCTGGTCGTCGGGGTGTACACGCTCATTAGCGGCCAGCTGGTCAATCCACCACGTCCGAAAACAACGGACGGCGAAGGCGTGGTCGGCCCGACCTACGAGAACCCGCTGGCCGTCCACCAGACCGGAGATCCCTCGGAAGGGGAAGACGACGTCGAGGCGGAGAACGCGGATGGAATCGTCGACACACGAGACGGGGGCGGAAACTGACATCGACGCGAGTGCTCGCAGACGGCGCTGCTCGCGTCCCGTCTCGAAGAAGCGCCGGAGCCAGGACTCGAACTCGCCCAGACGGTCCGGGTCGCTCGCTACGCTCGCTTCCCGGGCTGCGACTGGTCTGCTCGACCCCTGCTGGCCCGTCTTCTCCGTGCGCTGGCTCCTCGCTGCGCTCGTCGCCGTTGCGCACGGAGAAGACGCCGGAGCCAGGACTCGAACCTGGGACCGCCTCGTATCTGCGGTTCACAGCGGGACTGTGTACCCTAACAGCGAGGCGCTCTACCATCTGAGCTACTCCGGCCCGCTGCAGTCTCGGGTTTCCACGGCCAATTCATAGGGCTTTCGTTTCCCCGGCTGACCCGTACCTCGATCACACGCCGGACCGACATGCTTTCCTCTAACCTGCGTGTACCGCCTCCATGCCCGACTTCGAGGCCGTCACGGAGCGCGTGTTGGAGCGCGTCGAGCCCGGTGCCGCGGAGCGCGAGCGCCTCGAAGCCACCGCCGAACGCCTGTTCGAACGCACTCGCGAGGCCATCGCCGATGTGCCGGTCGATGCCGATCCGCTCCGGGTCGGCTCCACCGCCCGGGACACCTGGCTGGCGGGCGAGCGCGACATCGACCTGTTCGTGCGGTTTCCGGCGGATCTCCCGCGGGAGAAACTCGAGGAGTACGGCCTCGCGGTCGGCCACGCCGTCCTGCCAGACGGCCGCGAGGAGTACGCCGAACACCCCTACGTCACCGGCTCCCTCGACGGGTTCGACGTCGACCTCGTCCCCTGCTACGACGTCGACGCGGCGCGGGAGATCGAATCGTCCGTCGACCGAACCCCCTTTCACACCGCCTACATCGAGGAGCGACTCACCCCCGGGATGGCCGCCGAGGTCCGCGTGTTCAAGCAGTTCTGCAAGGGGATCGGCGTCTACGGGAGCGATCTCCGCACGAGAGGGTTCTCGGGGTACCTGCTCGAACTCCTCGTTCTGGAGTTCGGATCGCTCCGGGGCGTTCTGGAGGCGGCCGGCGACTGGCACCCGCCGATCCGGATCGACCCCGAGAACCACGGCGAGCGATCCTTCGAAGACGATCTCGTCGTGATCGATCCGACCGATCCGACGCGCAACGTCGCCGCCGTCCTGTCCTCGGCCAACCTCGCGCGCCTCCAGCACCACGCCCGGGACGTTCTCGCCGACCCCCGCATCGAGGCGTTCTTCGCCGACCCGCCCGAACCGCTGTCGGCGGGCGCGATCGAGCGCCACGTCTCCCGCCGGGGAACGACGCCGGTCGCGGTCGTCTTCGGGGCGCCGGACCTGGTCGAGGACGAACTGTACCCGCAGTTACGAAAGTCCCTCGAGGGGATCGGCGACGCGCTGGACCGTCACGGGTTCGACGTGCTCCGCCGGGACGCCTTCGCCCGCGAACGGGCCGTCCTCCTGTTCGAACTCGAGGTCCCGGAGCGCCCGGCCGTCGAGCGCCACGAGGGACCGCCCGTCCACGCCCGCGACCACGCCGAGGGGTTCTACGAGAAGTACGACGACGCCGGCGCGTACGGACCGTTCGTCGAGGGCAATCGCTACGTCGTCGAGCGCGAGCGCGAGTACACGAGCGCCGCGGCGTTTCTCGGCGGGGACGCGGTGTTCTCGGCCCGGCTCGGCCCGGCGATCGAGTCCGCCCTCGAGGACGGCTACGAGGTGCTGTCCGGCGGGCGGATCGCCGCGCTCTCCGGGGAGTTCGGCGTCGACCTGGCGGCGTACTTCGATCCGTCGCCCTGATGGGTGTTCGTCACGCCCCGACCGGGGTCGTTCGTCGAGGCGCTCCCGCGATCAGAGGTCGTGGATCTCCCGGATCGAGTCGATCCTGGCGGCGAGGTCGCCGTCGAGGTCGGCCTCGGGTTCCATCGGCTCGCGGCCGTGGAACACCTCGTGGACGGTGGTGACGCCCTCCGCGAGCATGTCGAGGCTGTACCCCCCCTCGAGGATGAACCCGAGGCCGGCGTCGTTGCGCGCCGCGACGTCGCGGACGCGGTCCGCGAGCACTCCATAGCCCTCCGAGGAGACCTGCATCCGGGAGATCGGGTCGTGCTGGTGGGCGTCGAAGCCGGCGCTGATCAACAGGAGGTCGGGGTCGAACCGCGCGAGCGCCGGCGCGAGGAGGTCGTCGACGACCGCGGCGTAGGCCCCGTCGCCGGCGCCCGCCTGGAGGGGGACGTTGAGGGTGGTCCCCTCGCCCGCGCCGGTCCCGGTTTCCCTCGACCCACCCGTCCCTGGGTACAGCCCCTGCTCGTGGACCGAGGCGTAAAACACGTCCCCGCGGTCGAAAAACACGTCCTGGGTGCCGTTGCCGTGGTGGACGTCCCAGTCGAAGATGGCGACCCGGTCGGCGTCCCCCCTGTCGAGCGCGTGCTGGGCGGCGACCCCGGCGTTGTTGAAAAAACAGAACCCCATCGCGTCGTCGGCGACCGCGTGGTGCCCCGGGGGGCGACCGATGGAAAAGGGGGTGTCGGCGTCGGCCGGGCGGTCGGCGGCCGCGCGCGCGACCCAGCAGGCCAGTCCGGCGCTCGCCCGGGCGGCGTCCCACGACGCCTCGACGGCGACGGTGTCGGCGTCCCAGTCGCCGCCACCGTGTTCACAGAACTCCCGAAACGAGGCGACGTACGCCGGATCGTGGATCGCCTGGACAGTCTCGACCGCTGCGGCGTCGGCCTCGTGGTACCTGACGCCGTGTTCACGCGAGAGCGCCCTCCTGATGGCCCGGAGCCGGTCGGGCGTCTCCGGGTGGCGCGGACCGGTATCGTGTTCCAGGCAGACGTCGTCGTGGCCGAATCTCATTCGACGAGGTCGAGGTAGGTCCGGACGTCTTCGGCCTGGACGGTTCGGCGTCCGGCGTGTCTGGCGAGGGTCGCGGCGCCGGCTGCGACGTCGGCGGCGGCCTCCTCGAGTCGGGCCGCGAGTGCGACGCGGGCGCCCTCGCCGACGCGGTACCGGTCGTCGATGTCGAGCCGCGCGATGCGATCGACCGGCGCGATCGGCAGCGATGCCGCGTCGGGGACGTCCTCGACCCCGAAGTCGGCGGCCATGATCGTCTTGCGTCCGTCCGCCGAAGCGCGCTCGGCGGCGTCAGTTGCGTGGGCTGCCCCTCGCCGCTGGATCCACTGTGCGAGTTCCTCGGTGGCGTCGGCACCGACTCTGAGTGAGCCAGCTTCCCGCCGGATGATGTCGTCCACCGGCGCGAACGGCAGCTCGACGCTCATACTACTATCGGGCGGAGCCGGCCGCTTAACGTTTGGGTCACCGCGACGCACGGGTTCGAGCGCCTCACTCGTCGTCGGGGAGGTCGTCGATGAGCACGACCGCCTCGCCGTCGATGACGGCCTCCTCCTCGGCGTTACACACCCGGGTCGTGAGGCGGTACTTGTTGTCGCCCAGGTCCTCGACGATTTCACAGACGGCGGTGAGTTCCTCGCCGATCGTCGCGGGGCGGCGGAACTCCAGGTCCTGGGAGAGGTAGATCGTCATCAGGGGGAGGCGCGCGAGCGCCGCCGAGATCAGCCCCCCGATGAGCGTGCCGTGGACGATCCGCTCGCCGAACCGCGAGTCCGCGGCGAACCCGTCGTCGAGATGGAGTCGGTTGGTGTCGCCGCTCGCACGGGCGAACGACCTGACGTCCGCGTCGGTGAGCTCCTTGGTGAAGGTGACCTTGTTCCCGACCTCGAGGTCACCGACGGTGTCGACGTCGCCCTCGAACTCCCAGTCGGGTTCGCGGTAGGCCAGCGCCTCGAAGGGTGCTTCGATGCCGACCCCGGGGCCGCTGAGGGCGGCCCCCTCGGCCTCGGTGCCCTCGGGCAGGGTGAACGCGGAAGCCGCCGCGCGGTTGGCCTCGACGACGCTCCGGGTCATCCGTTTCGACATCTCGGTCCACGCCTGTGCGAACGGCGCCCACGGTGCCATCGCCGAACTGTCCCCGTCCTTGCTCGACATACTATCATGGTTGTTAGCGGAGGGGTGATTAAAACCCCCGCTTTTTCCATCGGCCGAGAACTGCGCCTCCTCGGGCCCGTCGAGATGTTGACGGCGCCGGTCGAATCACGGGGCGCGTCCGGAGGGCGTCCGTCCGGGAATCACCCCGAACGCCACAGCGGCTGGCGTTCCCCGTAGGTGAGCGTCCGCCAGACCCACTCGACGGGGCCGAACCGGAAGGCACGGAGCCAGAGCACCGAGAGGGCCACCTGGAGGGGCCAGAAGGCGACGACCATCGCGAGCGCCTCGATCCGGCTCACGGAGCCAAAGAGGCCCAGGCCGTGGCCGTAAAACACCGACGTCGCGACGACCGTCTGCAGCAGGTAGTTGGTGAACGCGGTCCGGCCGACCGCGGCGAAGGCACGCGTGAGCGGTCCCTCGGGTCGCCGGCGCACGTGGAGTGTGACGAGGCCGACGTACCCCCCGGCGACGAGCAGGCTCCCGACGTAGTTGAACTGCCGCCAGAACAGCGCCGCGCCGGCGCTCCAGTCGTTGGCCTCGATGTACCAGACCCCCGCGAGGATAACCCCGACGCCGAGGACGCCACCCGCGACGAGCCGGCGGTAGAGCCGGTCGGATCGCTCGCCGGTCAGCACCCCCCACTTGTACAGCGCCATCCCGAGCAGGATCGAGCCCCCGACCCGCCAGAACGTGCCCCCGACGAAGCCGCCCGTCTGGCGCCCGAGGGCGGTCGGGACGCGGTGGCCGAGTTGCTCGACCCACCCGCTCCGGTAGGTCGCCACCTCGGCGGCGAGCGTTGCCTCGGCCGGCGCCCACCGCGCGGCGATCACTCCGCCGCCGCCGGCGAGCCCCGCGAACACCTCGAGCAGCGGGGAGACGAGAAGCAACACCACCCCGTACCCGGCGAGCACCGTCGGCTTCCAGTCGTGCGTGAACGCGAGCACGAACCCGCAGATCCCGTAGGGCACGAGGATGTCTCCATACCAGAGCAGGTAGGCGTGTGCCAGCCCGATGAGGAACAACAGGACGGTCCGCCGGTAGTGGAGGCGCATGGCCGACCGCCCCGTCCGGTCTTTCTTCTCGATGAACAGGACGATCCCGGCGCCAAAGAGCGCCGAGAAGATCGTGATGAATTTCAGTTCCGCGAGCACGTGGCCGGCGAGCCAGGCCCAGTAGTTCGACCCCGTAAAATCGCCGTACACCGTCGGGTTCAGAAGCGTGAGCTCCGGCATCGAGAACACCCGAACGTTGATCACGAGGATGCCGAGAACGGCGACGCCACGGAGCGCGTCGAGGCTGACGATCCGCTCGGAGGGCGGTGTCGGACCGGGGTCGTCGCTCACGGCTCGTGTCGGGACACGCGCCGGATCACGGAATATGTTGGCATCGGGGGATCACGGAAGCGAACACATATAGCCGCCGCCGGCCACGTTCCGGCCGATGGATCCGGACGCGCTCCGGGGGGAGATCCCCGTGACCGAGGAGGTGGCGTACTTCAACACGGGCGCCAGCGGGCCGAGCACCCGACCCGCCGTCGACGCCGTGTCGGAGTTCCAGGCGTACCACGAGTTCGAGGCACCCGCCGGCGAGGGGTTCTATCCGGCCGGCTTCGACGCGTTCGAGGAAGCCAGGGAGACGGTCGCCCGTTTCGTCGGCGCCGCCCCGGAGGAGGTGACGCTCACCGAGAGCACCACCCACGGGATCAACCTCGTCGCCTCCTCGATCGACTGGGAGGCCGGGGATACGGTCGTGCGCACGGACGTCGAACACCCCTCCGGGCGGCTCCCCTGGGAACGACTCGGGGACACTCACGGGATCGAAACGGTCGTCGTCGAGGGCGAGGAGGGCCGGTTCGACCCCGACGACTTCGCGGCCGCGATGGAGGACGCGCGGCTGGCGTGTCTCTCCGCGGTCGCCTGGAACTACGGCACCCGGCTCCCGGTAGCGGAGGTCGCGGAGATCGGCGCCGAGACGGACACGCTCGTCCTGGTCGACGCGGTCCAGGTGCCCGGGCAGTATCCACTGGAGGTGGGGGAGTGGGGCGCGGACTTCGTCGTCGGGAGCGGGCACAAGTGGCTGCTCGGGCCCTGGGGGACCGGCTTCCTGTGGCTGTCCGAGGAGGCCCGGCGGGCACTCTCCCCGACGTGGATCGGCCCGCGCGGGGTCGAGGACATGGAGGCCGAGGGGTACGCGTACGCGGACGACGCGTCGATGTTCGAGCTCACGACGACGCCGGTCGCGGTGTACCGGGGGCTGGAGGTGGCGATCGAGACGATCGAGGCGGTCGGGGTGGAGACGATCCGGGACCGGATCGAACGCCTCACCGACCGGCTGAAGGCGGGGATCGACGGGGACCGGCTCCTGAGTCCGCGTCCGTACGAATCCGGACTCGTGTCGGTCGACGTCGCGGACCCGGAGGGGGCAGTCGACCGCCTGCGGGAGGCCGGAATCGTCGTCCGGTCGATCCCGGAGCCCGCGTGCGTGCGGGCGTCAGTCCACGCGTTCAACACCGAGGAGGAGGTCGACCGGCTGGCCGCGGAGTTGCGTGACGTCGCCGGGTGAAACGGCTCTAGCAGTCTTCGAGACGTTTTTTATCCCCCACCCCGCCACACACGTCCATGGGATCGCCGGACGCCGACGCGCCGGACGGTAACGACGAAGGCGAGGCGCCGGACCTCGAGGAGGAACCCGACGCGCCGGACTCCGGGGGTGCGGACGCGCCGGATATCAAGGGAGGGGGTGGGGCACAGCGCGTCCGGCGGTTCGTGGCGGAGAACCGGACGTTCACGGCGGTGCTCGTGATCACGGCCGCCGCGCTGCTCGCGCGTCTGGTCCTGCTCGGCGACCGGATCGCCCACTTCGACGAGGGGCGGGTCGCGTGGTGGGCGGTCAACTACATGAACTCCGGGGGGATCGAGTATCGGTTCATCATCCACGGCCCGCTCATGCAGCACGTCAACCGGTGGCTGTTCGGGTTCGCGGGCGTGAACGACTTCACCATGCGGCTGCCGGTCGCGATCATCGGCGGGCTGCTCCCCCTGTCGGTGTTCCTGTACCGCGAGCATCTCCGCGACGCCGAACTGGTCGCCGTCGCGTTCTTTCTCGCGTTCAATCCCGTGTTGGTGTACTACTCGCGGTTCTACCGGAGCACGCTCCCGGTCGCGGCGTTCGGGTTCGTCGCCTTCGGCCTGCTGGTGCGGTTCTTCGACACGCGTAACCCGCAGTACGTCTACGGGGCGGCCGCCGTCGCCGCCCTGATGATCGCCGCGAAGGAAAGCGCCGTCGCCTACTACGTCACGTGGCTCGGGGCCGGCGTCGTCGTACTGCACTACCTCCTGTTTCGCCGGTCCGGGCCGGCCGTGGCCCGGGAGTTCTGGGACCGGTACGTTCGCGGGTACGTCCTCACGCGGTCGGCACTCGTGTCGCTGATGGGTGTGACGTTCGCGGGAGCGGTGTTTTTCGCCTTCCGGACGCTCGGGAACACGTTCCCCTCGACGTCGTTCGAACCGCTCGCGTACGTCGTCGTGGTGGCCTTCGTCGGCCTGGCGATCTACTACGGCGTGTTCACCGAGAGGGGACCCTACAGCGTCCTCGGGCGGGTGTTTCTGGCGCTGGCGATCTTTCTCGGGGTCGCGTTTTTCTTCTACGCCCCGCGGGCGGGCAACACGGGCGGTCCGGGCCTCTGGAAGACGCTGGCGTACTTCCGGATCGCGGTCGTCGACCTGGTCACGAAGCTCGACACCGGCGGGTTCTCGACGTTCTTCGCGGTGGTCGCACAGCTCGTCGAGGTCACCGTCGACGACGTCGTGACGGGGTTCGAGTACTGGTTCGGCGGCGCGGAGGAAACGGAGAGTTACGCCGATTTCTTCGGGCAGTTCCTCGAGACGATCGGCGAGTACGCCGGGACGGTCCTGGTGCTTTCGATCGTCGGCGTCGTCGTCGAGCTGTTCGGATCCCGCAAAACGCGGTACGTCGTGGTCGCCGTGTTCGCCTGGGGGTTCGTGAGCATCTTCGGGTACCCGCTGGGGACGGACATCTACGGGGGGTGGATCACGGTCAACGCGGTCCTGCCGCTCGCGCTCCCGGCGGGGGTCGGACTCGGGCTGTTTTACACCTGGCTGGGGCGGAGTTGGCGCAGTGACGAAACCGGTGGCGCTGATCTGATCGCCGTCGCGACGGTGCTCGCGGTGTTCCTGGTCGTCGTCAGTGCCGTCGGCGTCGGGTTCGCGACCGGGGTGTACGTGAACGATCAGGCCAGGGATAACACCCTGGTCCAGTACGCCCAGCCCGGCGACGACATGCGCCCGGCGATCGAGTCGATGCGGGCCGCCGCGGCGGACAACGAGGGGACGGACGTGCTGTTTTACGGCACCGGGCTCGTCAGGGACAGCCCGGCCGCCCGGGACGTCCGGCTGTACCCCCACTGCACGAAAGTCGGGAACGCCCTCCCCCTGCAGTGGTACGTCAACGCCACCGGCTCGACGGCGGACTGTGCGCGAAACAGGACGGCGCTGGAACGGAAAGCCTCCGGGGTCGACCGCCCGCCGGTCGTGATCGCCAAATCGAACGAGCGGAGCTACCTCGAGGAACAGTTCCCGAACTACCGTGCGGAGACCTACCTCATCCGGACGTTCGGCGACGACGTTGTCATCCTCGTCCACCCGCGGTACGCCGAGGAGTCGGCATAAGACTCGCACGGCTGGACCCACACGACCGGACTCGTACGACGGTGGGCGGGCCCCGGACCGTCACGCGGCGGTGAACAACAGGACGTTCTGGGCGCCCGGGCCGAGTCCGACGGCGGCGATGACGGCCAAAAACAGGTGGGCCCGGCGGGGGTCCTCCCGGATGTACCCGGCGAACAGGTGGACCACGGCTGCCGCGAGCGCGAGTTTCACGAGCACGAACAGCCAGCCGACCCCGAGGGCGTCGGCGGTGGGGAGCGTGGCCGCGAAATCGAGGATCGCGGCCGAGAGGGGGGTTCGCTCGCTGGCGCCGAGAACGTCGATGCCGACCGCCGTCGACGCGCCGTCGAGCGCGTGTGCGAACACCACCAGCGCCCCGGCGTAGCCCGTCGTGGCCGTCGCGTCCGGGGCGACCCGGGAGAGACCGGCCCAGCAGGCGCCGGTCAGGACGATGGCGGCGGCGAGGCTTGCGAGCGACCACGCCGGATCGATCCCGTCCGCGCCCAGGAGTACGGCGAGCGCAGCCGGGAGGGCGGCGACGGTCCCCGAGGCTGCGAGCACCCGCGGAACCCGGTCCGGCGTCGTTCGGATCGCGACGATCCACACGGCTCCCGCGAGGACGAACGTAACGAAGTACACCGCGGGGGTGCCGAGAAGCGGTACGATCACCTCGGGGGCGGTCCCGCGCTGTAACAGCGCGTGCAGCGCCGCGCCGACGACCATCCACGGCGCGAGGCCGACGACGGTCGCACCGGTGACGGCCGGTCGCTCGCGGACGACCAGCCCGGCGACGACCGCGACCCCTATCAGAAGACCGAGGAGGTACGGGAGCGGCGGGAGCCCGAACCCCTCCGGGAGGAGCGCGCCGGGGAGGCCGCCAGCGAGCGTGGGGTCGGAGAGCCAGGCGCCGGTGGGAAGCATGCCTCCGGGTCGTCCCGGGGCGTCGAAAGCCCTTTTGATCCCGCGGCGGGCGGACACCGGCGGATCCCTCCGGAGGGGGAGCGTCGCCCGTCCGCCCGAGGCCGTCGAACGGGACGGGGAAAACGGATCCTACAAGGGTTACCTTTTACTTCCTGAACCCGAAAGCATCACCATCCGGAATGTCACAGGAACGGACTGAAGACCCGCCCCGCGAGGGCGGCCAAGACGAGCCGTCCCAAGCCGACCTCGAGTGGTGTTACGACGCCGTCGAGGACGTCTCGCGGACGTTCGCGCTGACGATCGCCGAGTTGGAGGAGCCGATGGCGCGGGACATCTGTGTCGGATACCTTCTGTGTCGGGTCGCCGACACCGTCGAGGACGCGGGACACATCCCGCCAGCGGAGAAACACGCCCTCCTGCAGCGTTACGAGCGGGCGCTCGACCCGGACCGGGAGGCGAGCGTCGCATCGTTCAGGGAACACGTCGCGGAGTGGATCCCCGAGGAGCCGGACGACGACTGGACCGTCGTCGCGGAGTCCCCCCGTATCGTCCGGACTTTCGATGCGCTGGAACCGGCCTCGAAGCGCGCGATCCGCCCGCCCGTGGTGGAACTCGTCTCCGGCATGGCGATGTTCGTCGACCGCCACGCCGACAGCGGCGGCCTGCGCCTGCGCACCCTCGAGGAGTTAGAGGAGTACTGCTGGTACGCGGCCGGCACCGTCGGTACGCTCGTGACGGGGCTGCTCTCGCGGAACGCCGACCCCTCGGTGCGCGACACCCTCCACAACAACGCCCGCTCGTTCGCGCTCCTGCTCCAGCTGGTCAACGTCGCCAAGGACGTCGCGGTCGACTACGAGGAGGAGAACAACGTCTACCTCCCCAAGGAGTTTCTCGAGGACCACCAGCTCGACACCGAGGACATCAGGGATCCGGACAAGAGCGACGCGTTCGGGCCCGTCATCCAGCGGGTCGTCGACAGGGCCGATCGGTACCTCGACGGCGCGCAGCGCTGGCTGGAGGCGATGCCGGAGATCAGGGGCAACACGCTCTCGGCGTGGGCGATTCCCTTCCTGCTCGCGGTCGGGACGATCAGGGAACTGGAGGAACGCCCCGAGGACGTCATCCGCGAGGGCGACGTCAAGGTGACCCGCTCGGAAGTCCACGCCGTCATGAACGCCTTCGGGAGCGGTGAGAACCCCTCCGTGGCGGACCTCCGGGCGAAGATACGACGCCGACCGCTGCACGAACACTGACCGCGACGGCGCCGTTCGCCCCACAAACGCCGATCGCAGGGGTCCCGCAGGGTCCGGAAGCCGCAAGATCCCGCCGCGAGCGACAGGATATTTATCCCACCGGACAGTAGCGGGTCTCGATGGACGCGGACGCGGGCTCGGCCGATGCCTTCCGGCAGATGGGGACGGTCGGCATCGAGGAGGAGTTCTTCGTCGTCGACGGGCGCGGCCGGCCCACGAGCGGCACCGACGAGCTCGTCCACGGGATCGATCCACCGGCGATCCTCGAGGGCAGACTGGATCACGAGCTGTTCAAGTTCGTCATCGAGACACAGACGCCGACGATCGCCACGATGGACGACGCCGGTGACCGGCTGCGGGCGGTCAGGGGGGCGCTCGTGGAACACGCGGCGTCCGCCGGATACCGGATCGCCGCCGCCGGCCTCCATCCGGCCGCGAAGTGGCGCGAGCTCGAGCACGCCGAGAAGCCACGCTACGCCGCCCAGCTCGACCGCATCCAGTACCCACAGCACCGCAACACCACCGCGGGCCTGCACGTCCACGTCGGCGTCGACGACGCCGAGAAGGCCGTCTGGATCACAAACGAGATCCGGTGGTTCCTCCCGATCATGCTCGCGCTGTCGGCCAACTCGCCGTACTGGAACGGGTTCGATACGGGGCTCGCCTCGACGCGTGCGAAGGTGTTCGAGGGGCTGCCGAACACGGGCATGCCGACCGCGTTCGGCGGCATCGAGGAGTACCTCGACTTCGAGCGCCTGCTGCTCGAGACGAACTCGATCAACGATCGCGGCGAGCTGTGGTGGGACGTCCGTCCCCACACCGGCCTGGGAACGGTCGAGGTGCGGACGCCGGACGCACAGGCCGATCCCGACCGGGTGCTCGCGATCGTCGAGTACGTCCACGCGCTCGTCACGGATCTCGCGGCCCGCTACGCGGACGACGAGTCCGGGCATGACCACCGCCGCGAGCTGCTGGAGGAGAACAAGTGGCGCGCGCTCCGGTACGGGCGGGAGGCGTCGTTCGTCACGCGGGACGGCGACGGGACGGTCGACCTCGGGACCGTCGTCGCCCGGGAGTGCAACCGGCTCGGCGTCTCGGGGATCCGTCGGCTCCACGAGGCCGAAAGCGGCGCGCGCAGGCAGCGCCGGATCCACGACGAGGCCGGGTTCGACGCGCTCTGTACATCGTTACTCCTGTAGGCTCATACCGTTGGCTGTAACTTCGTGCCGCTCGGACGAGGGAAATCGTGTATTCGGTTTATAAACACGAAAGATCTAGGGACCCAGTTCAAGAATGGGGTTTCCGCCGTGCGAAGTTTTTTCTTGTCGGGGTTCTTTTGTCCCAGATGAGGGGACATGACTGACACGGACGCCGATAACGGTGAGGACTCGGGGGAGTCCACACGGGATCGACTGGAATCAGAGATGGATCGCGTCGTGAACGAGTTCGATCAGGGGGTCGTCGATCTGCTCGCCTGGCTGCTGGACACGGACACGCGGGCCCGGATATACGTGTACCTGCGCAAGTCGCCGGGATCGACCAGCGAGGAGATCGCCGACGGGACCGGACTGTATCCGAGCACCGTCCGCGAGTCGCTGGCAGAACTCAACGAGGAGGGCGTGCTCGACCGGACGAAACGCGAGAACGAAGGTGCGGGCAACAACCCATACGAGTACACGGCGATCCCGCCGAGCGATCTGGTCGGCGATCTCGTCGGGCAGATCCAGGACGAACTCAACGCGATCGTCAACCTCGATCAGTTCCTCGACGACGACGAGGAGCCCGAAGAGACGTCCGAACCCGTCCGGATCGAGGTACAGGACACCGACGAGTGATAGTGACTCGTGTAGGCAATTACCGTATCGACCGCCCGACTGCGGGCGGTCGGAGCGGTAACACGCTACACGAGTTATTATGATACCGACGCCGTTGCCGTTGTCCCGGTTCGACGACCGCTTCTTTCCGGAGTGCGTATCTCCCGTCGATCACTGACTCCGTCGATCGCCACCCCCGTAGTATCGAAGGCCCTATTTGTCATCCGGGCTGGGAGAGGGACATGCAGGTCGCGCTCGGGGGGACGTTCGATCCGATCCACGATGGCCACCGTGATCTCTTCACCCGGGCGTTCGAACTCGGCGACGTGACGGTGGGGCTCACGACCGACGAACTCGCCTCGCGGACGCGCGACCACGAACGCCACGTTCGGTCCTTCGAGGAGCGAAGGCGAGATCTCCGTGGGGAGCTCGAGGCGTTCGCGAAGCGCCACGACAGGTCCTTCGAGATCAGACGGCTCGAGTCGCCGACGGGCGTCGCGACCGAGGCGCCCTACGACGCGCTCGTCGTCTCGCCGGAGACGAAGGCGGGCGGCGAGCGAATCAACGAAATACGGCGGGAGAACGGCCTCGATCCCCTCCTCATCGAGGTCGTGCCACACCGCCACGCCGAGGACGGCGAGATCATCTCCAGCACGCGGATCGTCCGCGGCGAGATCGACGAGCACGGTCGGCTCACGCCCGATGCGTCGGGCCGGGAGAACCAGGAGGACGGGTGACCGGGGGGAGTTTCGGGTGGGACGGTCGGACCGGACCGCGGGCGCTCACCAGGAGGGAGGCTCGAACCCGGCCCCGGCGAGGAGTTCCTTCCAGCGGTTCGCCACGGAGAGCCGCGAGACGCCGACCGCGTTCGCGACCGCGCTCTGTGACCGTTCCTCGCCGGCGAGCAGGCCCCCGGCGTAGAGGCTCGCGGCGGCCACGGCCGGCTTCGACCGGTCCTCGTCCGGGACGTTCGAGAGAAACAGGTCGACCGCGCGCGACGTGGCGTCCTCGCTCAACCCGAGGTCGGCGGCGGCTGCCCGGAGTTCCTCGAGCCAGTCGGCCTGTTCGAGCCGATCGCTGGCGCGATGCACGACGCGAGTAACGGGCGCCGGGAATAAAAACGCGCCGGCGACGCCGAGTCACCTGACGGCCCGGATCAGGCCGATCAGCTCGTCGCGGAACGCCGACGGGTCGACCGCCGGGGGGTTCACCCGGTCCGCGAGGAGGTTCGCGAGGCCGGTCGTCGGGTACGCGCCGCCGGCGACGCGAAACGAGTCGCCGCGGGTCCAGACCGCCAGCCAGCCCTCGATGTCCATCGTCTCGACCACCCCGCCGTCCGCGAGGGGGTACGCGGCGGTGTACCTCGTCAGGCGGGCGCGGTCGTCCGTTTCGGTGCGGATCCGCCGGCCGCGGTCGCGATCGACCTCCTCGAAGCCGCGGCTCCGGAAGTCGGCCGCGAAGGAGCCCCTGGCCTCGTTCAGGACCATCGGCAGGAGGGTGGCGGGGCCGATGCCGGGGGCCAGCGGCGGTCGAAAGGACAGCGCGGTCGCGAACGCGAAGGGGGCGACGGTGTCGATCCCGACGAGGCGGTCCCCGGAGGTTTCCCCCGCGTCATCCCCCAGTGGGGCATCGAAACTCGGCTCGACCGCCTCGAGCGCCGCCTCGACGTCGGCGTCGGCGTACAGGACGGTCCGTCCGATCACCGAGGCGGCGCCGGCGTCGAACAGGCGGTCCTCGGAGCGCCCACGGACCGCCCAGCCCTCCGGGGTCGCCGATTCGGGGACCTCCGGGTATCCCTCGTCCATGGAGGCCCTGTCGGGCCCCGGAGGCTTTGCTCTTACCGTCGGGGAGGAACCGCCGTCTCCGTGACTACGCTGAGATCGACTGCGAGGACGGTAACCATTACCAAAGCCGCGAAGGACCAGCCTCGGCACGAGAGTCCGAAGACGACGATGCAGTACGATCAGTGAGTGTCGAGGATCGCAGGGACGCGCTTGACGAGATGGGATACCCCGGGCCGCATCCTGCCACCCGCCTACGTTTCGCCTCCGGACGTGGTGTAGAACGATGCCCCGGAGTCGAACCCGGTCAACTCGTCAATCCGGTGTTCCAGTTCCTCGATCTCCTGTTGGAGTTCCCCGGTATCCTCGTCGGTCGCGGCGAGGCGGTCTTTCAACCCCTGGAGGCGCGTCTCTTTCGTCTCCTCGTCTACATCGGCTTTCCGGACGTACTCGGTCTCCTCTATCTCGTACACGTCGGACTCGCGGAGTTCCGTCACGTCGAGCGCCTCATCAACCTTGCTGGAATCGACGGTGGTCACACGCTCCCGATCAATCCCGACCTCTTCGAGCGTCTCCAGTACGTCGGCGTCATCTTTCAGCGAGCGATTGCGGCGAGTGGTGCGCTGGACCGATCCGTACTGCCCGCTGACCGGTTGATCGTGGTGGAGCCGGTCGAGCAAGACGCTCCGCACGTCCTGGCGGAGGTCGTTAGCGTTGCGTTGCACGTCGGAGAGAAGCGTGTAGAGATTCACCAGCGCGGGCGTCTCCATCGGTTCGAGGTCGGTAGGGTCGTGGCGTTCGAGCGCATCGATCAGCAGGAGTGAATCGGCGTACACGGGAACGTCCGGCTCCTCACGCTCTCCCGTGTCGTCGTCGGTATCGTCGTCTACCTCGTGAGCATCGACCAGCGGCGAGCTCGTGGGCGTCTCGCTTTCCGCCAGCGTTCGCTCTCGGTCATCGATCTCAAACCGTGGATGGAGGCTCAGAACGGTCGCGTACGGCTCCGCATCGGGCGGCAATCGGTCGAGTTCGAACCCGGAAGGCGCGCCCCGCACTCGCTCGACCAAGGTTTCAAACTGGTCGCGCTGGAGGGGAACGGTTCCATCATCGTCCCGATACTGGACCAGGATGCGATGCTCCTGCGTGTCGGTGATGCGGAACGGTTTCCGCGACAACGGTGTGAGCAGCGTCGCGTCGGTCGGGAGTTCCTCGGCATTTTCGAGGAGGTTGTACCAGCCCACGTTGAACGGCATATTTCATTTCCTGCGCTGAATGGCAAAAAGCTACGGACGACATCGGGAACGAATACGGGGCGGAAATGCAGCAATGACACGAGAGCCGAACGTTCAGGATAACTGTTCTCCGTTCTCAAATTCTCCTTCGGTAAGCGTGAATTGCTGGAGTTTCCCGTCAACCCGCCTGAAGTTATCATTGGTAGCCAGGATGAAGACTCAAATAGTGCGCGCCGAAGGCGCGGGGAGGGACCGCCGGATCGGAAGGGCTTTTGTGCCCTGCCGGGCATCTCCCGGACGCGCACGGGTAGCCAAGCCAGGAAACGGCGTAGCGCTTAGGACGCTATCCCGTAGGGGTCCGCCGGTTCAAATCCGGTCCCGTGCACTTTCTGTCCGAGCGAAGCGAGGACGAAAGTCACCGGTGGATTTGAGCCCTATCACGAGCGAACGGCAGTGAGCGAAGTGATTCCGGTTCAAATCCGGTCCCGTGCACTTTCTGTCCGAGCGAAGCGAGGACGAAAGTCACCGAGGGCTTTGAACCGGGGAGCGGAAGATGAGTGAGCACCGCGAGCGAGGGAACCGGACCGGGCGGCGATGGCACCGGGACGGAATGCAACGGCTTATCCCTGCCCCGCATGTCATCTATATATGTCGATTACTACTGGCGATTCCGTGACGATAGAGTACACCGGGCGACTAGATGACGGCTCCGTGTTCGACACCTCCCGGGCGTCCGTCGCCGAGGAGACCGGGCTGGCGGACCAACAGCCCGACCGCGCGTACGAACCGCTCACGGTCGATATCGGCGAGGACCGCGTCATCGAGGGCCTCGAGAATGCGCTGCTCGGGCAGGAAGCGGGCGCCAGCCCCACGGTCGCGATCCCGCCGGAGAAGGCGTACGGCCCCTGGAACGAGGAGCAGGTCCGGGAGTACGACCGCGGGGAGTTCGAGGAGATGGTCGGCGACGACACCCCCGAGGAGGGCGCGTACCTAGAGACCGAAGAGGGCAGCCTCGCCGAGGTCGCGCACGTCGGCGAGTCGACTGTCAAGGTCGATTTCAACCACGCCCTCGCGGGCGAGACCCTGGAGTTCGACGTCGACATCGTCGACGTGAACTGATTCCGTCGGCACCGACCGACGAAATCACTCCGGGTCGCGACTCGGACGCGCGCCGAGTCGCATCTCGCCGCTGGAACGGATCGCACCCTCGATATCGGCCTCGCGGTCGAGCCGGAGATCCTCGCCGGAGACGTCGCCGAGCACGAGCGCCCCCGGTGCCAGGGTCACGTCGCCGCCTCGCGTGGTCAGGTCGCCGTGGATCTTCGCACCCTCCGCGATCCGGACGTCGCCCCGGGCGCGGAGGCTGCCAAAGAGGTTCGTGTCCTCGCCGACCTCGATCGACTGCGCCCGCACGTTGCCGTGCAGGCGACAGTCCGAGCCGATGCGAGCGGGCTTGGACACGCGCCAGGCGTCGTCCGAGACGTCGCTGTTTCGCGGGATCACGAGTGGCTGGCCGTGGTCCTCGTCGTCGTCGAACGCCTCCGAAACGAGTTCCTCGGCGGCGTCGGTCTCGCCCAGACGGAGGAGATGCGAGAGATACATCACCAGAAACACGACCGTCGGAACCGGATTCCTGATCTCGATCCAGCCGTTGGCCTCGAACCCCTCCTCGACCCGGACGTCGTCGCCGATGTCGAGGTCGCCGCCGACGACCAGGCGTCCGCCGACGTGGACGCGTTCGCCCAGGTAGGCGTCGGAGCCAACCAGCAGGTTGCCGTCGACGTCACACCACATGTCGAGCCGGCAGTCGCGCTCGGCCTCGATGTCGCCGCCGAACGTCGCGCGCTCCCCGGCCATCACGTTGCGCCCGCGGACGCCGAACTCGACGGTCGAGCCCCCGCCGACGACGACGTCCCGGTCGGTGACGATGTCGTGTTCCTCGGCGGTGGTTCCGTCGGGAACGACGAGTGCATCGAGCGGATCGGAACGAATCGACACATGGGGGCCCTCGCGCTCTCCGGTATTAAACCCTCCCGAGAGCGTCGGACACGCGTCTCACGCCCCGGCGGCTCGACGCCGACGAAGCGCGCGAGTTTTGATCCGCGGGCACCAATCCGGGGTATGACCGCACTCGCCTTCGAGGAAAACGGGATCGACGTGGAGTACGACGGCACCGAGTTCCGCCTCGACCGCGACCTGATAGAGAAGGCAACCGGGAAGAACTACTTCGACGTCACCGACCACGAGGTGCTGAAGATCGTCGAGGAGGACCCCACGCTGTCAGGCGATCCACGCCGGATCGGCGATTTTCTCTGAGCCGGGGACTCCGGAACTCGCCGGTCAACTCAGGTAGCCCGCCACGTCGGCCTCGGTGATGATGCCGGCCGTCTGGCCGCTCTCCGTGACCATCACGGCTTTGTAGTGTTCGAGCAGGTTCCGCACCTCGTCGACGGTGCTGTCGGGGGAGACGTGCGGGAACGACTCGCCCATGACCCCGCGGACGGGTTGGTCGCCGACCTCCTCGCCCGCGTCGATTATGTCCCCGTGACTGATCGATCCGACGGGCGTTCCGTGCTGGATCACCGGGAGCTGGGAGTACGCTTCCCGTTCCATCGTCCGTTCGGCTTCCCTGACCGAGTCGTCGGGTGCGACGCTCACCACGTCCTCGTGCATCAGGTCCTCGGCGTAGACGACGCCGCCGGCCACCTCGTCGAGGGCGTTCACGATGCGCCGGAGCGTCGAGAGCCGCGGGTCGACGTCACCGCCCTCGATGCGCGCGATCAGGGGCTGGGAGACGCCCGCCCTGTCTGCGAGGTCGCTCTGGGTGAGTTCGAGTTCCTGCCTGCGGGTCCGCAGGTCCTGTGACGTCGGCAGGTTCATACCTCTAAATAACTCTGGGTTATCATATAAACCTTTTTGCTGACGGCGATGCCCGGGACCGCCGGCACGACGCTCGGGGCTTCAGATGCCACCCCAGGGTGGCAAACACCCCGTCCGGCGCCGTTACTCGCCTTCCTGCTCGCGGCTGAACGCGACCGCCTCCTCGCTTTCGTACTCGGCGGTTTCGATGACCGAGATCGGCACGTCCCGCAGCGCGCCCCCGACCTCGCTCTTGGCGATCCGGGTCCCGTGTTCCTCGCTCTCGGCGTTGAACACCTTCATCTCCAGCATCAGGCCGATGAGGGCGGTCTCAGCGGCGATAAAGCCGGCGTCGAACGGCTCGCCACAGGCCGGACAGTCCGCGACCCCGACCTCTACGTCGACGTACTCCAGGTCCTGGCTGTTGAGTCGCTTGCCGGCCTCGCTGACGGCGACGCCGATGGCGTCGTCGATCGATTCCACGTCACGCACCAGCCACGCCGCCTCCATCGCGACGAGGTAATGACTCATTAGCTAGCGTACGCGTGCGCCGACAGTAAGAGCTACCGATGTGATGCGGTATAAAAGGACCCCGGCTCCCGGTCCACGCTCGTCCGGGACGGATCGGCGTCACGCCCGTCTTACTCCCGGAGATCGTACAGCCGGCGGAACGCCGACGGCGGGAACCGGAGTTCGATCCGGCTCGGCGGGCGTCCCTTGCCCTCGTGGGCCTCCGACGTGACGCGCTCGACGATACCGTCCTCCGCCATCTCGTACAGGAACCGTTTGACGGTCCCCGCGGAGAGATCGACCGCCTCCGAGGAGCTGATGGCCTCCGTCGTCGCAGTGACGGAGGTGCGGTGTTCCGGATCGAGGTCGACGAGTTCCCGGAGGACGAGCTGTTTGTTCGCCGGCAGCGAGAGTACCCTGCCCAGCGAGACGCAGGGCCGTGGCATCTCCCCGACCGCGGCGTCGACCTCGGGTCGGGCGATCCGGTCCTTGTCGGCCGTCCGGGCCCGGTCGGCGGCGACGAAAAGCACCGACAGGGCGTCGTGGGCGTTCCCCTCCGCCCAGTCGGCGATCCGGCGGGCGAGGTCGTGATCGAGCGCCTGCTGGGCCAGCCCCTCCGAGGCCCGCGTCATCAGCACGTCGACGAGCATCTGGCGCCGGTAGGCGGCGACCCGGACTGTCGTCGCCGTGTACACCGAGAGGGGCGTCTCCCCGGGATCGCCCCGGCCGATGGCGAGCCAGCTCACGTTGCTCGGCAGTCCGGCCAGCATGTCGATCAGGCCGTCGACCTCGTCCGACTCGTCGACGTGGTCGATCGCGACGACGACGCCGGTCCGGGCGTCACCGAGGCGATCGTGGAGGCGCGAACGGAGCTTCTCGGTACTGACGCCGTGTTCGGGCACCGATTCGTCGACGAGGCCGTCCAGAACGTCGTGGTAGAACGCGAACTCGCTCGTGGTTTCCCGGCGGTCGAGGTAGACGAACTCGGGTGACGTCGGCGAGGCCGCCCGGGTGCTCGTGTGGATGATCGATCGCGTCTCCGTCGACAGGCGCGACAGCCTGGAGAACAGCGCGGTCACGGTCGCGGATTTCCCGGACCCCGGGGGGCCGTACACGTAGGCGTTGGGCGGGAGCCGTCCCTCGAACACGGGCTCGAGGTGATCCAGCAGCTCCTCGAACACCGGTCCCCGGCCAGAGGGCTCGTCGATGTGGGCGACCGGCGAGAGCGCTTCGTAGTCCTGAACGAGTCGGGGACTGTCGCCGCGTCGTCGTCGTCGTTTGATCCGTGCGTCGATGTCCATGTGGGCGTTAGTGGGTTTCGTCGTGGGGCAGTGTGGCTCGCGATACGGAAAGACTCGCGGGAACCGGACGGCACCGGCGGGGATATGCGGTTACCGCGCGTCGGTGGGGGCCCGTAGCGTGGTGCTCGACGATCAGAGGTAGCCCGCGTTGGGCAGGATACCGAGGATCGAGAGCACCGCGACGACGACCATGGCGATCGCGATCGCCATCGCGGGCGGATCGACGTGGGTCCCGGAGTGCGAGTAGAAGAGGCGCTGGGTGAGCTCGCCGAGGAGCCCGCTGGCCGCGCCGAAAACCCCGGCCGCGAGCAGGGCGACGACCGCACCCGTCGCCCCAAGCGCCTCGATCGGGACGGTGACCGCCGACAGGTCGCCGTACGCGCCCGCAGCGACGACCGCGCCGACCGAGCCGATGAGCGTGATGTGGTGGGTCACCGGAATCTTCTCGACGCCGAGGTTCAAGAACAGCAGGCTAATCGCCGAAATGGCGTACCCGAGGAAGATGCTGCCCGTCTGGAGGTAGATGAAGCCCGCGAGGATCCCGCCGACGAGGCCGATCGCGGTCACGCCCGACCACTTGTACTGGTGGGGCAGCCACGGTTCGGTCGCCAGACGACCCTCGTGTTCGGCCGGCACCTCGCCGCCGTCGGCGACGGCCTCCGGGTGGGACTCCCCCCTCTCGAAGGGGGACATATCGAGGTACCCGGAGCCTCCCGGCTTCCCGACGATCGGGTAGCCGAAGGCGGCCCGGGCGAGAAACGCCGTCGCGAACACCGAGAAGGCGATGAAGTCGGTGACCGCGGTGCCGTCGACGACGACGACGGCGTACCCGATCTCGGTGATGAGCATCCCGACCAGCCCGAAGATCGCGCCCACCGCGAGGATGTCCGGCTTCGTGCCGAACGCG
The DNA here is from genome assembly GCA_964431395.1 of uncultured Halobacteriales archaeon. GTDB lineage: Archaea > Halobacteriota > Halobacteria > Halobacteriales > Hikarchaeaceae > CAYSJP01. Next base: position 58 of record CAYSJP010000006.1, on the reverse strand, counting down.
TACAGGATGTCCTTCCCGAAGTGGTAGTCCCAGCCGTCGGGCTCCATCTCGGGGTACT